>NZ_DBEXBB010000302.1:0-4043 GCF_048170425.1 Phocaeicola sp. | reverse complement strand
GGAAACAGGAGAGATATTCAATCCGGAAAACTTTACGGATAAGAACGGGGAACCGAAAGAACTGAGCGAAAGCACTATCCGGAACATACTGAACAACCCGGCAAGCCAGCTGCTGATAGAAAAAGCCTTGCGTGGACGTATGGAATTCTATCATGAGCAAATGCCGCACATGCACCGCCATGGTGGTAAGTTCTCCCTGTCACAAATAACGATGGATGACGTGGATTTGCCGCGTCGGATGAAAGGCGGCGAGTATGTGCATGCCTATTATGCTTATGATGTGGTGAGCCAGTGCCGTATCGGGCTGGCCTACGGGCGGGATAAGGATGATGCCTTGGTAGTGGACTGTTTTCGTGATATGTTCCGGCTCATCGAACGCAACGGATGGGGTATTCCAGCCGGTATTGAGGTGGAGCAGCACTTGATGAGCAAGTATAAAGAAGGATTCCTGAAGGCAGGTGAGGTATTTAAGTTTGTGCATTTCTGTGCCCCACAGAACTCACAGGAGAAATATGCTGAAGCTCTGAACGGTGCGTTCAAGACAACCATAGCACATAAGAACCATGAAGCCATTGGTCGCTGGCATAACAAAGGTGCACGGCGGGTGGACCAGAAGAAAGTGAGTGACAGCAGCAACCACACCTGGGAAGACAGAAAGTATTATACGTTTGAAGAGCTTGTGGCGGACGACCGGCGCGATTGTGAAGAATGGAACAATACGCTTCACCCCAATCAAAAGAAATATCCCGGAATGACCCGTTGGGATGTGCTCGTAGCCAAAATCAATCCGACCCTTCGACCGCTTGATAAACTGACCTTGAGCAGATATATCGGAGAAAAGGTAGATACCAGTATTCGTAGAAATTCCACAGTACGTGTGGCAAATGCGGACTGGTGGCTGAGCGGTCCGGAAGTGCTGGAGCAGCTGGAACCAAACAACCGCAAGGTGACGGCTTACTATCTGCCGGATGAAGAGGGCAAGCCTACGGATGTCTTCCTGTACCAGAACGACCGCTACCTTGACAAGGTTCGTCCGGTAGTGACTTACAACCGGGTGATGGCAGAACAGACCGAAGAAGACCGGGTAGCCTATACAGAGCAAAACAAAGTTCTGAGTCATTTCAGCAAATACCTCAATGACCACGCCATCGGAAAGGTGGGAACCGGTACACCGGATCAGCCAACGGATGACCCGGAAGAGGAACTGGAACTTCCCCCGGTGGAACTATCCGATGATTTGCCAGCCGAATTGTCGGCAGATCCGGAATCAGATTATGAATGGCACTCCGGAATAAGCGAGGCAATGAGGGCCATCAGTGACATGTAAGAATAGAATTAGAACAACATTAAAACAGCGTTAGAATTATGATTACAGAAGCGCAAAAACAGAAGATTTTAGCAGCGATAGCCGCCAACCGTGCGAACTATCCCAGTGATGCCAAGCATGCTGCCTCTTTAGCCATCAGTACATCTGTGTACAGTGCAATCAAGAACGGACAGACAGACAAAGCCCTGAGCGATGCCAACTGGATAAGCATTGCCCGCAAATTAGGGGTGAACCTCCGTGGTGAAATGGAATGGAAAGCAGCCAAGACCCCGACCTTTGAATATATAACTGCCCAGCTGGAGTTCTCACAGCAGTCCAGTCTGTCGGGCATCTTGTGCGACATGCCCAATATCGGCAAGACTTTCACGGCACGTTATTATGTGCAAAGCCACAAGAATGCCGTTTATATCGACTGCTCGCAGGTAAAGACAAAATTGAAGTTGGTACGCAAGATTGCTGCAGAGTTTGGTGTGGACAGCAAGGGGAAGTATTCTGATGTGTATGAAGACCTGGTATATTACCTCCGTTCGATGGAAACCCCGCTTATCATCCTCGATGAAGCAGGCGACCTGCAGTATGAAGCTTTCCTGGAACTGAAGGCCTTATGGAATGCCACTGAGCGCTGCTGCGCCTGGTATATGATGGGGGCAGACGGATTGAAAGAGAAAATCAACCGGTCCATAGAATGTAAGAAGGTGGGCTATACCGAAATGTTGAGCCGTTATGGTGACCGGTACAGCAAGGTGACTCCGGATGATGGAAAGGAGCGCGAACAGTTCTTGAACAACCAGGCACGTATTGTAGCCAAGGTAAATGCTCCTGCGGGGGCTGATATAGCCCAGATTGTACGGAAGACATGCGGTGGTTTGAGAAGAGTCTATACCGAGATTGAGAAACTTAAAATGACAGCGGAATAATGAAGCGTGCGTACAGTCCGAAGGAAATAGCCGCCAAGAAATGGGTTACTCTGCCGTGGGATGAGAAATGGAGCAAACCTTTCGGGTTCCCGGCAGAGAACGCTTCGTGGTTCATCAGCGGTGCCAGTGCCAGTGGGAAAAGCAGCTTTGTGATGCAACTTGGAAAGGAACTGTGCAACTATGGGACGGTGCTGTACATGAGTTACGAAGAGAAAATCAACCAAAGCTTCCAACGGCGTATGGGTTATCTGAAGATGAATGAGGTGCAGGGTAAATTTCGTGTGGTGACAGAAGGCAGTCTGGAGGAAGTGATTGCCAGACTGAAAAAACCGAAAAGCCCGAAGTTTATCATCATCGATTCCTTTCAGGTGGCCGGATGGGATTATCCGCAGGCTGTGGAACTGATGGAAACCTTTCCGAAGAAATGTTTCATCTGGATCAGCCAGGAAAAGAAAAGCCAGCCGATGGGTGGCGGTGCAGTAAGATTGAAATATATCTGTGATATGAAGATTCGGGTGGTCGGTTATAAAGCTTATTGTCAAGGACGCGCCATTGGAGACCCGGGAAGCTATTATGTGGTATGGGAAGACGGAATCATTCAAACAAGTAATAATTTACCAAAATGATTATGGATAATAACGAGAAGGCTTTTGAAAGCTACACCGGAACTGAAGTGTTCCAGATACTGCTGGACGGAAATTCCAGCCGGTCCGTATTGGATGACTGGCTGGAGCGAAACATCCAAAGCGACTTAAAAGTGAGAAGAGCGAAAATGCCCGGTCATGTCGTAATAGAAACGGGTGATGTCTTGTTTGCACGTAATGTGCTGATATGGAATCCAAGTTGTAAAGTAAACATTAAAAAGATTTGAAGTGATGGAAAAGAAAGAAGAAAAGAAATAGTGCTGCATCTGCGGCAAAGAGTATGAGGGCTACGGATACAATCCGTTCCCGGTGAAAGAAGAAGGCTGCTGCTGCCAATCGTGCAACTACAGTGTGGTCGTTCCGGAACGGTGGGAACGGCACAAGGCTTATCAGCGCGGTGAGGCGACCGGTGCCGGGAAGGTGTACATCAGCGGAGCTATCGCGCATTATGACATGGATGAGCGCAAGGAAGCCTTCAGCCGTGCCGAGGAGGAACTGAAGGCACAAGGCTATGACCCTGTAAACCCTTTCAGGAACGGATTGCCGGATGAAGCTCATTGGAGAGCCCACATGCGGGCCGACATTGCCCTGTTGCTGGCTTGTGACTATATCTATATGCTGAAGGACTGGGAACTGAGCAAGGGAGCCAAACTGGAACTTGACGTGGCCAGTTCGTGTGGCATTAAAGTGTTGTTTGAATAAAATTAGTCGATATGGGAAAAATAAAAATGGAAACCGGTGTTGTGGTGATGAAGTTGACCGCTACGGTATATAGAGGAACAATTCGTGAAATCCAATCCTCACGCATAGGTTTTTGCGGGGAGTACAATAAAGAAATACTTTCTAAAATGGGTGATGAGTTCAAAAAGATATTTGCTAAGCAAATTGAGGCTGAATACAAAGGTAAATCAGTGAAGCCGGATAAGATAATTTATCGTGTCAGTACCAAATCAACGGAATGTGAAATGATTCTTAATGGTAAATGACATGGCACAGGAAGTAACCAATTTCGCCCGGTTCTACACATTGTTCAACAAGCTTCCCTGTACAGGAGACCGGGAAGAATTCAAGAAAAGCATTGTGCTGCAGTACACGTGGAACCGGACGGACAGTCTGAAGGAAATGACAGCCAAGGAGTATGAAGCCTGCTGTACG
>NZ_DBEXBB010000301.1:0-2627 GCF_048170425.1 Phocaeicola sp. | reverse complement strand
GCAGCCATGATGCTCGCCACATCGGCCTGTGTGGGTCCTGAAAAAGCCGCACAGACAAACGGCCCCGTCATCGGCAAGCAGGAGGTGACGGTAAAAGACGGCCGTATGACTCCTGAAACACTCTGGGCCATGGGACGCATCGGAAGCTCCTGCGTATCGCCCGATGGCAAACGCATTGCCTACACCGTGTCTTACTACAGTGTGAAAGAGAACAAGAGCCACCTGGTAATCTACGTGATGAACGCCGATGGCTCGAGCAACCAACTGCTCACTACTACAGCTGCCAGCGAAGGAGAACCCGCATGGATCAAGAATGGCAGCAAACTTGCTTTCCTGGCACCGGATGCCGACGGAAACAACCAGATTTGGGAGATGAACCCCGACGGCAGCGAACGCGTACAGCTTTCTTCATTTGCCGGAGGAATTGACGGATTCAAGTTCTCACCCGACGAAAGTAAGGTGCTTTTCATCTCACAGGTGAAATACGGCGAACGTACCGTCGACAAGTATCCTGACCTGGACAAAGCCAGCGGAATGGTGATAGACGACCTGATGTACAAGCACTGGGATGAGTGGGTACAGACCGTACCGCATCCGTTCGTGGCTCCGTTTGCCAGAAACAAGGTAGACGAAGCTACCGACATTCTGGCTGGCGAACCCTACGAATCGCCGATGAAGCCTTTCGGTGGCATCGAACAGCTTACCTGGAGCCCTGACTCCAAATCCATCGCGTATACCTGCCGCAAGAAAACCGGACTGGAATACACCATTTCTACCGATTCAGACATTTACCTGTATAACCTGGAAACCAAGCAGACCCGCAATCTCTGCAAGGAAGACGCTACCGACAAGAACATGGGTTACGACACGAACCCGCAGTTCTCACCCGACGGCGGATTCATTGCCTGGCAAAGCATGGAACGCGACGGATACGAAAGCGACCGCAACCGCCTTTGCGTAATGGATTTGAAGAGCGGTAAGAAAACATACGTAACCGAAGCCTTCCAGTCAGGCGTAGACAGCTACTGCTGGGCTCCCGACAACCAGACACTCTATTTCACCGGTGTATGGCATGCCACCAGCATGATTCACCGTACGAACCTGAAGGGAGAGGTAGAACAGCTTACAGAAGGCATGTACGACTATGCTTCTGTGGAAATGCTGGGCAATGGACAATTGCTGACCAAGCGCCACTCTATCAGCGAAGCTGACGAACTGTTCACCGTCAACCTGAACAAGGCCAACGAGGTAACCCGCATCACGCAGGAAAATGACCACATCTTCAAGCAACTGAAATTAGGTAAAGTAGAAGCCCGCTGGACAAAGACAGTCGACGGAAAAGACATGCTTTCCTGGGTAATCTATCCGGTAGACTTCGACCCGAACAAGAAATACCCCACCCTGCTGTTCTGCGAGGGCGGTCCGCAAAGCCCCGTCAGCCAGTTCTGGAGCTACCGCTGGAACTTCCAGATTATGGCCGCCAACGATTACATCATCATCGCCCCCAACCGCCGCGGTCTGCCGGGATTCGGCATGGAATGGCTGGAAGAAATCAGCACCAACTACGGCGGACACTGCATGGACGACTACCTGACTGCCATCGACGACATTGCCAAGGAACCGTACGTAGACAAAGACCGCCTGGGCTGCGTAGGTGCCAGCTTCGGAGGATACTCAGTGTACTGGCTGGCCGGACACCACAACAAGCGTTTCAAGGCCTTCATCGCACACGACGGATTCTTCAACATGGAGCAGCAGTATCTCGAAACCGAAGAACTCTGGTTCACCAACTGGGATTTGGGAGGCCCGTACTGGGACAAGAACAACCCAGCTGTAAAGCGTAGCTATGCCAACTCTCCTCACCTGTTTGTCGACAAATGGGATACGCCTATCCTCTGCATCCACGGCGAGAAAGACTACCGCATCCTGGCTTCGCAGGGCATGGCCGCATTCAACGCTGCCAAACTGAGAGGAATTCCTGCCGAACTGCTGATTTTCCCGGACGAAAACCACTGGGTACTGAAACCGCAGAACGGTATCTTGTGGCAACGCACCTTCTTCAACTGGCTTGACCGCTGGCTGAAGCCACAGAAATAAGCCACACACATCCGGACACCCTAAAAAAGATTTTTCTATCCTACTGGATTTCAAACGATTCAAAAAAATCCAGAAAGAATCCAACAAAAAAAGGGTGTCCGGATTTGCATATTAAAATAAAAAGCCATACCTTTGCAACGCTTTTGAGAAAGACACTTCGGGGTGTAGCGCAGTCCGGTTAGCGCACCTGCTTTGGGAGCAGGGGGTCGTGGGTTCGAATCCCGCTACCCCGACAGAAGTCAAAAAAGTGAAAGTTATTACATCGTCCGGGGTGTAGCGCAGTCCGGTTAGCGCACCTGCTTTGGGAGCAGGGGGTCGTGGGTTCGAATCCCGCTACCCCGACAAGAAGAAAGGCAACTTAGCCAATACGGTTGAGTTGCCTTTCTTCTTTTATTAGGGACACTCAGTAAATAGTATAAAATTAGCCAACTAATTCATACAAAAAGTATTGCGAATTAGTTGGCTTTTTTGTATCTTTAGGTATTCCCCCGAAAATAAGGTTTGGCAGCCAAAACGGGGGAAATACTCCG
>NZ_DBEXBB010000300.1:0-4058 GCF_048170425.1 Phocaeicola sp. | reverse complement strand
TAAATGATGAACTTGATATAAACGCTTGTCTGATTCAGAAAAATCGGTTACTTTTGCGGAAATTTTACTAAATTCAGAAGAAAACTATGGCAGGATATCTTTCTGGTGATACTCGTAAGGTAACGACTCACCGTTTGATTGAGATGAAACAGAGAGGTGAAAAGATTTCCATGTTGACCTCTTATGATTATACGATGGCGCAGATTGTAGACGGAGCCGGAGTAGATGTGATTCTGGTAGGAGATTCGGCTTCAAACGTCATGGCCGGTAATGTGACTACTCTTCCTATCACGGTGGAGCAGATGATTTATCACGGAAAGTCAGTGATGCGCGGTGTGAAGCGTGCATTGGTGGTGGTAGACATGCCGTTCGGTTCGTATCAGGCCGACCCTTTCGACGGAGTGCGCAATGCCATCCGTATCATGAAGGAGACACATGCCGATGCCTTGAAGTTAGAAGGCGGTGAAGAAGTCATCGATGTGATTCGTCGTATTATCGGTGCCGGAATGCCCGTGATGGGACACCTGGGGCTGATGCCTCAGTCCATCAATAAATATGGAACTTACGGTGTACGTGCCAAGGAAGATGCGGAAGCTGAAAAGCTGATTAAGGATGCGCGTCTGCTGGAAGAAGCCGGATGCTTTGCACTGGTGCTGGAGAAAATTCCGGCAGAACTGGCAGCTCGCGTGGCACAGGAACTGACAATTCCAGTCATCGGAATCGGAGCTGGTGGAGGAGTAGACGGACAGGTGTTGGTAGTGACTGACATGCTGGGAATGACAAAAGGATTCAGTCCGCGCTTCCTTCGTCGTTATGCCGACTTGAATACCGTGATGACCGATGCCATCGGACATTATGTGGCCGACGTGAAAGCTTGCGACTTCCCTAACGAGTCGGAACAATACTAAGATTATAATTTACAAACCGCAGATGCATGGACTGTAAGAGCCGGTGTTTCCGGACGATTTCCGTAGAGGGAGCAGTCTGTGCATTTGTGTTTTTCTATTGGAAATAGAGAGGCAAAGAATGTGGAACAAGAATTTTGATCTTTTACTCATCGCTAATTTTTTTCTGTATACGGCAGTGTACATGTTGTTTCCCGCACTTCACCACTGGATGGTGTCAGAAGGAGGGTATACAGGGGCTCAGGCCGGAGGTACTATAGCTATCTTTGGTGCTTCTCTCTTTCTTTTGGGAGCCTTCAATAATTATCTGGTCGATACTTTCAAGCGTAAGAGTGTGTGTACACGCAGCCTTCTGCTACTGGCGCTTTTGGGATTGCTATATCCATATGCTGGAGAGTGGGGGATGATTTTTCTTTTGCGGGTGCTCCAGGGAGCCTTGTTTGGGGTGGTATTAATGGCAATGGGAAGTACCCTGGTCATCGATGTAACTCCCAGTCAGTACAGAAACAAGGCCAGTGTGGTTTTCACCTGGTCGGGGGTGCTCGGTATGCTGTGCGGCATTCTGTTAGGATACAATTCAGGCTGGTATCTTTCTTTCCAGCAGCAAATTTATCTGTTTGTGGGACTTTGTGCCCTTCCGGTCGTACTGGTTTCGATGGTGGAAGTCTGTTTCCGTGCTCCGTTGGACCTTCCGTTGCTGTCGTTCGACCGTTTTCTGCTTTTCCGTACCTTGTTTCCAGGACTGAGCATGATGGTGGTTCCCTTCATTTTAGGAGCGCTGTTCAGTTCAATTTTCGATACTTTTTTCTACATTTGTATCATAACAGGATTCATTGTTTTCTTGCTGTTGGACCGTGTGGTTCGCAAGCAAGTGAACGGCCGCCTGTTGAATGCCGTCGGACTGGTGTTGATGTGTGTGGCGGTGTGGATGTTGAGCTGTTCCGTAGAGAAAGAGACCCTGATGGGAGCTGGTTTCCTGACCGGATTAGGCATGGGGTTCTCCCTGCTTCAGTTTTTGCGGATGATGATACGTCTTCCTTTGCACTGTGAGCGCGGGACGGGCTATCATACCTACCAGTTGCTCTGGGAGTCGGGCGTAATGCTGGGCGTGCTTTTCGGAAAATATGTAGAAGACATTTCCGGACAACCGTTCCGGACGGCATCGCTCATTCTGCTGGCAGGCCTGTTGATTTATCAGGCAGGTGTACACGGCTATTTCATGAAACGGATGAAGAATAGATAACTTAATTAATATAAAGAATATGGCAGACGACAAGAAAATTATCTTTTCAATGGTAGGAGTGAGCAAATCATTCCAGAACAACAAGCAGGTATTGAAAGACATCTACCTATCCTTTTTTTATGGCGCGAAAATCGGAATCATCGGTTTGAACGGTTCCGGTAAGTCTACTTTGATGAAAATCATTGCCGGAATCGAAAAGAACTACCAGGGTGAAGTGGTATTTTCACCGGGCTATTCTGTAGGTTATCTGGCACAGGAACCTCAGCTTGACGACACAAAGACCGTAAAGGAAGTTGTGATGGAGGGAGTGCAGCAAGTGGTAGACACGCTGGCCGAATACGAAGAAATCAATCAGAAGTTCGGTTTGCCGGAGTATTATGAAGATCCGGAAAAGATGGATGCACTCTTTGCGCGTCAGGCTGAACTACAGGATATTATTGATGCTACCGATGCGTGGAACCTTGACAGCAAACTGGAACGTGCGATGGATGCATTGCGTTGTCCGCCCGAAGACCAGCTGGTGAAGAACCTCTCGGGAGGTGAACGCCGCCGTGTGGCTTTGTGCCGTCTGTTGTTGCAGAAACCGGACATCCTGTTGCTCGACGAGCCGACCAACCACCTGGATGCAGAAAGCATTGACTGGCTGGAACAGCACTTGCAGCAGTACGAAGGAACGGTAATTGCTGTGACGCACGACCGTTACTTCCTGGATCATGTGGCCGGATGGATTCTGGAACTCGACCGTGGCGAAGGTATTCCGTGGAAGGGGAATTATTCCAGCTGGCTGGAGCAGAAGACCAAGCGCATGGAAATGGAAGAAAAAACGGCCAGCAAGCGTCGTAAGACCCTGGAACGTGAGTTGGAATGGGTGCGCATGGCTCCTAAGGCTCGTCAGGCCAAGGGTAAGGCTCGTCTGAATTCGTACGACAAGCTCTTGAACGAGGACGTGAAGGAGAAGGAAGAAAAACTGGAAATCTTTATTCCGAACGGTCCGCGTCTGGGAAACAAGGTTATCGAAGCCAAGCATGTGGCCAAGGCGTATGGCGACAAGCTGCTTTTCGACGATTTGAACTTCATGCTACCGCCTAACGGTATCGTAGGAGTTATCGGTCCGAACGGTGCCGGAAAGACGACGTTGTTCCGCCTGATTATGGGACTGGAAAGTGTGGATAAAGGCGAGTTTGAAGTAGGAGAGACTGTGAAAGTGGCCTATGTAGACCAGCAGCACAAGGACATCGACCCGAACAAGACCGTATATCAGGTAATCAGTGGAGGCAATGACCTGATTCGTATGGGTAACCGCGATGTGAATGCCCGTGCATACCTGAGCCGTTTCAATTTCTCCGGTTCTGATCAGGAAAAACTCTGCGGTATGCTTTCCGGTGGTGAGCGTAACCGTCTGCACCTGGCTATGGCACTGAAGGAAGAAGGTAACGTGCTGTTGCTCGACGAGCCGACCAACGACATCGACGTAAATACACTCCGTGCGTTGGAAGAAGGTCTGGAAGACTTTGCCGGATGTGCCGTAGTCATCAGCCACGACCGTTGGTTCCTCGACCGTATCTGTACTCATATCTTAGCTTTTGAAGGAGACAGTCAGGTGTTCTACTTCGAGGGTTCTTATACGGAATACGAAGAAAACAAGATGAAGCGTATGGGTAACGTAGAACCGAAACGTGTGCGCTATCGCAAGTTGATGGAAGACTGATTTTCAGTAGATTATACATGATGAAAAAACGCTTCGACGTTTCCGGGAAAACGTCGAAGCGTTTTTGTGTATGCTCGGCATGAGTATTAGCTAATGGGTGCAAGTCCCCAATGAGCCCTAATAGCGGGAATCATACAGCCAATAGCAAGGGTGTCCATCGCGAGGTGGAATCTGAAAGAAGCTGGCGGCAAATATCTGGTCT
>NZ_DBEXBB010000299.1:0-2663 GCF_048170425.1 Phocaeicola sp. | reverse complement strand
CATGAATTTGGACACTATGTTTATCACAGATTAGGTGACCCTTCTTTTAAGAACTTTGATATTGAAGCATCCCAATATGGAGCAACTGCTTCTACTGAAAATTTTGCTGAATGGTATGCAGAGTATCGAATGAGAGGTAAAAAGGATATTCCAAATAATCTATTAGAGTTATTTAAAAAAATGGAAAGATGAGTTCACCCGACATTCAAAAACAAGTAGAAAACGCTGTAAGGCGTCTGAACACGCTCTACACCCGCACACTTCCCGTCAAGGTAGGAACAAAAGCTGTATCGCTGACGAAAAAACGCTTCTCTGAAAGCGCTTTCAACGGCAGGGCATGGCAGGAACCCTACCGACGCAAACTGAGCTTCAAAGGAGCGCAGGCCAGCTACAAGACGCTTCTTTCCGGAACCAACCATCTGCGTGATGCCACCTACTTCAAACCTGAACCAGGAAAGGTGTACATACGTAACCAGGTGGACTACGCACAGATTCACAACGACGGAGGAAGCATTAAGGTAACGGCCAAGATGAAGCGGTACTTCTGGTACCGTTACGCCGCAACCAAAGGCGCACGTCTGACAAAAAAGCGCGGCGGATTGAGAAAGACCAAAGGAAACGAAGCGCTGACACGCGAAGCTATGTTCTGGCGAAACATGGCCCTAAAACGTGAAGGCTCGCTTATACGTATGCCGCGCCGCCACTTCTTCGGACCCGACGCAAATATGTCGAAAGAAATTCGCAAGATAATCGAAAGAGAATTGCAACTATTTGTAAAGAATTATGGAACATATTTTAGAGAATCTCGTTAACTACATCGGAGAAAAGATGCCCGATATGAAGACCGTGGACGAAGACTACGGACAGTTGGAAATGATTGACGAAACCACCCGCGAAAGCTATCCGCTCACCTTTCCGGCTGTGCTGATAGACGCTGCGGAAACAAGCTGGAGCAATGTGTCAGGGTTGAGCCAGGAAGGCGTGTGCACGGTGCGCGTGCGGCTCATTATCGACTGCTACGACGACACGCACTACCGTAGCGGAACGGTGGAAAAGATTAAGGAAAGGGATGCCATACGGCGCAGACTGCATCTGCTGGTGCAGGGGCACGAAATAGAAGGAAGTACGCTTATCCGCACAAACAGCCGATTCTATACGGCAAACCATGGCATAAAGGTGTACGAGTCTACCTACACGGTGAAAGTAACGGAATACTTTACACGAGACGAACAGAAAGTGCCCGATGTGAAGATAAGCATTACCCCTGTGCTAAAACGATAGCTGAAGGCTCAGCTGAATGTGTTGTGCGGAAATCTTTTTCCGCACATGTTTTTTTGCCTCGCCAGACGGCTTGAACTGGTCGTTCTTCACCATCTCACGGATAATGGCCTGAATGCGGTATTCTGATAAGAAAAAAGCTTTCGACAAGGTTTTTACGACGTCGGAATAATTACGCAGAACCGGCTCCAGTTCAAAGTAACTGTGTGCTATCTGCCGGTTACGTTCTTCTATTAAATGACTGTTTCTTCCCATAATGCTACGGATTAAGAGTTGATGCAAGTTGGCTGCTGCATTTTTGTTTCTACAAAAATACGTAATTCGCTTTAAAATACCAAATTGTCAACTCTTTATGCCAGCGCGTGCCTACTTTTGCAATGTCATGACAAGTTAACTACATTATTCACACTTAAACACAAAAGATTATGGCAATTAACTACAGCGTAGCAAAGATGCTCAATCCGCAGGACAGAGAAAGCGGAGAGTACAAGTATTATGCCAAGGCACAGGCTTCCGGCTCAGTTGGTATCAACGAATTGTCGGAAGAGATAGCGTATGCCACTACACTGACCGACGGTGACGTGCTGAACGTAATCCGTGCACTGGTGAAGCGTATTAACCTGCACATCGCAGCCGGACAAATCGTGAAGCTGGAGAACCTGGGAAGCTTTCAGGCTCAGCTTCGCAGCACAGGAACCGCCACGGAAGACACCTTCAGCCCGTCGATGATTAAGAAGGTGACGCTACAGTTCCGACCGGGCATCGGACTGAAAGGTCAGCTTAACATCGCAAATCTGAGCTTCCACAAGGTGAAAAGCTTGCAGGAAGACAAAGAAGAACCGCTTCCTTAACTACTACGTAGTAAACCCATCATTACTACTTAGTAACTGATTAATTACCCCGTAGTAAACGCATTGTTACTACGGGGTAGTTTGTTTCTCTGATATTTTTATTATCTTTACATTCAAACACAATCTTTATGCACGCTATTTATCTTACTGACCTTGCACTGCGATACTTTCCCCGCTCTTCTGCCCGCAGTGCCGTTACACAGCTTCGTCGCTGGATTACTCTCAACAAAGATTTACAAAAAAGACTGGATGAACTTCACTACAAGAAAGGACAGCGCACGCTTACGCCGCTTCAGCACGAGGCGATATGTCATTACCTGGGCGAACCATAAATTAATTAATAATGAATAATTAAAAATGAAAATCCCCGGCATCCGGTTTCGGTGTCGGGGATTTTTGTGTATGCTCGGCATGAGTATTAGCTAATGGGTGCAAGTCCCCAATGAGCCCTAATAGCGGGAATCATACAGCCAATAGCAAGGGTGTCCATCGCGAGGTGGAATCTGAAAGAAGCTGGCGGCAAATATCTGGTCT
>NZ_DBEXBB010000298.1:0-2818 GCF_048170425.1 Phocaeicola sp. | reverse complement strand
ATAAAAGAATTTAGATATGAAAATTAAAAATCTGTTGTATGGCATAGGAATAATGGCTTTATCTTCTTGTGCCAGTGAGAAAGCTGAAAAGCTGGATGTGGATAAAGCCTTAGCGTATTGTGACGTACAAGTACATCGTGCGCTGGCTGAACTGGAAAAAAATGGGGAGGCGGATTATAGTATGCAGCCTCGAAATATCTTGTCTGGGGAGAAGTTCTGGAATTGCCGGAAGGTGGCTAAGGAAGAATGGACAGGTGGATTCTGGCCGGGTGTTTTGTGGTATGATTATGAGGCTACACAAAATGATACGATTCGTGTGCTGGCTGAAAAGTATACAGAATCGTTGAAACTTTTTTCGGAAATACCAGCTTATGACCATGATTTAGGCTTTCTCGTATTTTGCAGTTATGGAAACGGTTACCGTCTGACACATAATCCGACTTATCGGGATGTAATCATTGCCACAGCTGATTCGCTGGCTACTTTGTATAATCCGAAAGTGGGTACGATTCTGTCTTGGCCTCGCAATGTAGAGATGCTGGGCGGGCATAACACCATTATGGACAACATGATTAACTTAGAGATGCTTTTCTGGGCTGCCCGCAATGGGGGAGACCGACGTTTGTTTGATGTAGCAGTGTCGCATGCAGACAAAACGATGGAAAATCAGTTCCGTCCGGATTATACTTCTTATCATGTGGCGGTGTATGATACGTTGACGGGGAACTGTATAAAGAAATGTACGCATCAGGGATATGCAGATGAGTCGATGTGGGCACGTGGACAGGCTTGGGCTATTTATGGTTATACAGTGGTGTTCCGCGAGACCGGTGATCCTAAATACCTGGAGTTTGCTGAGAAGTTGGTAGATGTGTATCTGAAGAATTTGCCAGAGGACTATGTACCTTACTGGGACTTTAATGCCCCCGATATACCGAATGCACCTAGGGATGCTTCTGCGGCTTGTGTGGTCGCTTCGGCTTTGCTGGAAATGTCTGGCTTTTATGGAAACGGACAGGGGGAAAAGTATAAGGAAGCTGCAGAGAAAATGTTGTGTAGCCTAAGTAGCGATAAATATCAGTCGCGGGATACGAATGTCGCTTTCTTGTTACATTCTACCGGGCATTGGCCGGCTAAGTCGGAAATAGATGCTTCTATCATCTATGCAGATTATTACTATATTGAGGCCTTGCTGAGATTGAAGAGAATTAATGAAGGTTTGCGGGCCGTAGAATAAAAGGTTGGAGTTATTATAAGGCAAAGCGGGGAAGGACAAAATCATCGTCTTTCCCCGCTTTGCCTTATAAGGATTGATAACTGGTTAAGTAGTTGTCAATTATTTTTTCTTTTGTGCATCGGCTTCTTTCAGCATTTCCTTTACTGCTGCTGCAAGCTGTTCGTCTTCGCCTTTCAGTGATTTTTCAGGACTGTTGTAGACTTTGATGTCCGGTTCCAGTTGTTTGTTTTCCATGTACTGGCCTCGCATATCCATACAACCTACCTGAGGAATACCGAAGACGATGGTTGGGTCTATCTGACGTTCCCACCATACAGCGGTCATGGTGCCCGGAACTGGAGCTCCGATAAGCTTACCGATTTTCAATTCTTTGTATACCCAGGGGAAACCGTGTGCATTACTGTAATTGTCTTCGCATACCATCACGCAAGACGGTTTCAGCCATTTATTGAACGGGTCGCTACCGATGTATTGTCCGCGAGGAACGAAACGCTGGTATTCTTTTCCACTTAATAAAGTAGCCAGGTCGTCGTGCAACCATCCTCCTCCGTTGTGACGGGTATCTACGATAACAGCTTCTTTGTTGCGATTGCGGTCACTGAGCAATTCGCTGTATACATTGCGGAAGCTTGGGCTGTCCATGCCTTTTACGTGCACGTAGGCAATCCGTCCTCCGGAAAGCGCTTCAACCATCTTTTCGTTTCTTTTTACCCAACGTTTGTAAAGCAATTCATTTTGTGCGCCTGCACTGATGGGCTTGATGGTTACCGGGAAGCGTTTCCCGTTTTGCGGATTGTAGATACTGAGTTGTATGTTCTTTCCTGTTTTTCCTTCCAGCATAGGGTAATAATCTGTGTCTTTCAGGATAGGTTTCCCATCGATTTTTTCAATGATACAACCTGCAGTGACATCTGTCTTTTTAACTGCAAACGGACCTTTGGCGATAATTTCCTGGATTTTTAATCCATTTCCTTCGTAGCTGTTGTCAAAGAATACACCTAAGCATGCAGTCGACAAGGTAGCTCCAGGAGCATAATATCTGGCTCCTGTGTGTGAACCGTTCAATTCGCCTAACAGTTCGCTCAACATTTCCTGGAAATCGTAGTTATTGTTGATATGCGGCAAGAAACGTGCATAACTTTCACGATAGTATTTCCAGTCTGTTCCATGTAAGTCGGGTACATAGAATTTATCAAGAACTTGTTGCCATACGTGATTGAAGATATATTCTCTTTCCTGGTATGGACGGTAATTAAAGATTGCTTCAAAGCTTACGTTCTCCGTCTTGTTCTTCTCGATGTCTATTTTCTTGATGCCTCCGTTGCTGCAAAGGAAGAGCTGTTTGCTTTCCTTGTTATAGGTCAGTGATCCATATCCGATATCTTTTAGCAGAAGTTCGGTTTTCTGTTCTTTTAAATCGTGTACCCACAAATCAGCACCGTCTTCAAAAGAGGCCTGGTAGTAGAGTTTGTCGCCGTCAGGACTGAGTATAGCATCGCCTAAATGAGAAGAATTTACCGTCAGGCGGATAATCCGGTCACGGCAGTTTTCCAAATCAAAGGTGAGTGGAGTAACTTTCTT
>NZ_DBEXBB010000297.1:0-5944 GCF_048170425.1 Phocaeicola sp. | reverse complement strand
GACGACGCGTGCAGTTACAAGAGATAAGATTACACAAAGGCTTGCCGTAAGAATTTATTCCTCGGTAAGCCTTTTTTTATTTGACACTTTAAAAACTTAGAACAATATGTTAAGAATTGCCGTACAATCCAAAGGGCGCTTGTTCGAAGACACAATGGCCCTGTTTACTGAAGCAGACATCAAGTTATCTACCTCCAAACGCACCTTGCTGACACAGTCCAGCAATTTTCCGGTAGAAGTACTGTTCCTGCGCGACGATGATATTCCACAATGCGTAGCCAACGGCGTAGCCGACCTCGGTATTGTAGGAGAAAATGAGTTCGTGGAACGTGCCGAGGAAGCGGAAATCGTGCACCGTCTGGGCTTCAGCAAATGCCGTTTGTCACTGGCCATTCACAAAGAAACAGAATACAACGGACTGGAATGGTTCAATCACAAAAAGATTGCGACCTCCTATCCCAATATTCTGAAAAACTTCTTAGCAGAACAGCACATTGAAGCCGACATTCACGTCATCACCGGTTCAGTGGAAATTGCTCCGGCCATCGGTCTGGCTGATGCCATCTTCGACATTGTCAGCTCCGGCTCTACCCTTATCAGCAACAACCTGAAGGAGGTGGAAGTGGTAATGAAGAGCGAAGCGCTGCTCATCGGAAACAAGCACATGTCAGACGAAAAGAAGGAAATACTTCAGGAACTGCTGTTCCGCATCAATGCAGTCAAAACCGCTGAAGACAAGAAATACGTGCTGATGAACGTACCGACCGACAAGATGCAAGACATCGTAGCCGTTCTTCCCGGTGTGAAGAGTCCGACCATCATGCCATTGGCTACAGAAGGATGGAGCAGCATCCACACTGTTCTCGACCAGAAATGTTTCTGGGAAATCATCGGCAAGCTGAAAGCCATCGGCGCACAAGGCATCCTGGTACTGCCCATAGAGAAAATGATACTTTGATTTTCAAAACCGCATCACAAAGATTGTTACTATGAACATCATTACTTATCCCGAAAGAAATACATGGGCGGACTTGCTGAAACGCCCGACGCTTCAAACGGAATCATTACGGGAAACCGTACTCGAAATATTAAACCGCATCAAATTTGAAGGTGATAAAGCCGTGCTGGAATACGAAGAAAAGTTCGACAAGGTGCGACTGAACTCCCTGCTGGTAAGCGAGGAAGAAATTGCCGAAGCAGAAAAGAAAGTCAGCATCGAACTGAAGGCAGCCATCACACTGGCTTATAACAACATCCGCACATTCCACGCCGCACAGGTATTCCAGGGAAAGAAAATCACCACACTGCCGGGCGTTACTTGCTGGCAGAAAGCGGTAGCCATTGAGAAAGTGGGATTGTACATTCCCGGTGGGACAGCTCCTCTTTTCTCCACCGTCCTGATGCTGGCCACTCCGGCACAAATTGCCGGATGCAAGGAAATCATTCTCTGCACTCCTCCTGACAAAGAAGGTAAGATTCATCCGGCCATTCTTTATGCAGCCAGACTGGCGGGCATCAACCGTATCTTCAAAGCTGGTGGAGTACAAGCTATTGGAGCCATGGCCTACGGTACGGAAAGTATTCCCAAGGTATACAAGATATTCGGTCCGGGCAACCAGTATGTCACTGCGGCCAAGCAACAGGTTTCCTTGCGCGACGTAGCCATCGACATGCCAGCAGGCCCTTCCGAAGTAGCGGTACTGGCCGATGAGACAGCCAACCCAGTTTTTGTAGCTGCCGATTTACTCTCACAGGCAGAGCATGGCACCGACAGTCAGGCCATCCTGATTACCACCAGTGAGACTTTACTGAAAGCAGTGACAGAAGAAGTGGAAAGCCAGCTGGGCCAGCTCCCAAGAAAGGAAATTGCCAGCCGCTCTTTAGCTGCCAGCAAACTGATTTTAGTGAAGAACATGGACGAAGCCGTGGAAATGACCAATGAATACGCTCCGGAGCACCTGATTATCGAAACCAAGGATTACCTGGAAATCAGCGAACGAATTGTCAATGCAGGTTCCGTGTTCTTAGGCTATTATTCTCCAGAAAGTGCGGGCGACTATGCTTCGGGTACCAACCATACACTTCCAACCAACGGCTATGCAAAGGCCTACAGCGGAGTCAGCCTGGACAGCTTCATCCGCAAAATTACCTTCCAGGAAATTACACCTGAAGGTATCGCCATGATTGGTCCGGCCATTGAAGTCATGGCAGCCAACGAACAACTTGACGCCCACAAAAATGCAGTATCCGTACGTTTAAATAAGTAACTATGAAACCATTGAAAGAACTTACGCGGCCGAACATCTGGGCCCTGAAACCCTATTCTTCGGCACGCGACGAATATAGCGGGAAAGAGGCTTCTGTATTTCTGGATGCCAATGAAAATCCCTACAATACCCCTAACAACCGTTATCCAGACCCGCTTCAAAGAGAATTAAAGGGCCTGATTGGAAGAGTAAAGAAGGTATCGCCAGACCGCATTTTTTTAGGTAATGGAAGCGATGAGGCCATCGACCTTCCTTTCCGTGCTTTCTGCCGCCCGGGCATTGACAATGTAGTGGCTATCGACCCGACTTACGGTATGTATCAGGTATGTGCCGAAGTAAACGACGTGGAATACCGGAGAGTGCAGTTGGATGAAAACTTTCAGTTCAAAGCTGCCGACTTACTGGCTGCTGCCGACGAACACACCAAACTGATTTTCCTCTGTTCGCCCAATAACCCGACGGGAAACCGTCTGTGCCGGGAAGAGATTCTTACCCTACTCCGCTCATTTGACGGACTGGTTATTCTGGATGAGGCATACGCTGACTTTTCAAATGAAGCATCGTTCCTGCAGCAGCTCGACGAATTTCCGAACCTGATTATTCTTCAGACCTTCTCCAAGGCATGGGGATGCGCCGGTATCCGTCTGGGCATGGCTTTTGCCTCTCAGGAAATCATCAACCTGCTGAATAAAATCAAATATCCGTACAACGTGAACCGGCTGACCCAGCAGGAAGCTATCCACATGATTGAAAAGCATTATCAGGTACAGCAGTGGGTAGAATCCCTGCTTCACGAACGTACCCGTCTCATGCAGGAATTCCAGAAGCTTGCTTGCTGCCGACGTATCTATCCTACCGATGCCAATTTCTTCCTGACACGAGTGAGTAATGCCAAGAAAATCTACAACTACTTGGTCGACAAAGGAATCATCGTCCGCAACCGTAGTAGTGTCACGCTCTGTCAGGACTGTCTGCGCATCACCATCGGCACGCGTCCGGAGAACGACACCTTGCTGGAAGCCCTGAAAAACTACAAGGAGGAGGAAGCATGAAAAAAGTATTGTTCATTGACCGCGACGGTACTCTCGTCATCGAGCCGCCCGTAGATTACCAGTTGGATGCGTTCGAGAAACTGGAATTCTATCCAAAAGTGTTCCGCAACCTCTACTTTATCCGCCAGAAACTAGATTTTGAGTTTGTCATGGTGACCAACCAGGACGGATTAGGCACTGACTCCTTTCCGGAAGACACATTCTGGCCCGTACACAACCTGATGCTCCAGTCGTTCAAAAACGAAGGCATTGAATTTGACAACATCCTTATCGACCGGAGTTTCCCGGAAGACAATGCCCCTACCCGCAAGCCACGCACCGGTATGCTCACGGCCTACCTGAACAATCCGGAATACGACCTGGCCGGAAGCTTTGTGATTGGCGACCGCGCTACTGATGTAGAACTGGCGAAAAACTTAGGCTGCAAGGCCATCCTGCTGCAACCGGATAAAAGTCTGCTGACCGAAAAAGAACTGGAAGACACGTGCGTATTAGCTACCACCGACTGGGACCGCGTGGCAGAGTTTCTTTTTGCCGGTGAACGTACTGCCGAGGTATGCCGCAAAACCAAGGAAACCGATATCCGTATCCGAGTGAACCTGGACGGGAACGGCACTTGCCATATCCATACCGGATTGGGATTCTTTGACCACATGCTGGAACAGATTGGTAAGCACGGTGGCATCGACCTGGACATCCACGTAGACGGTGATTTGGAAGTGGACGAACACCACACCATTGAAGATACAGCCATTGCTCTAGGAGAGTGTCTGTACAAAGCATTGGGAAATAAAAGAGGCATCGAACGTTATGGCTACTGCCTGCCCATGGATGACTGCCAGTGCATGGTTTCACTCGATTTCGGCGGACGAGCTTGGCTAGTATGGGACGCCACCTTCACCCGCGAAAAAATTGGCGACATGCCCACCGAGATGTTCCTCCATTTCTTTAAGTCGCTGAGCGACTCTGCCCGTATGAACCTCCATATCAAGGCTGAAGGAACCAATGAGCACCATAAAATAGAAGGTATCTTCAAGGCTTTTGCCCGAAGCATTAAAATGGCCATACGCCGTGACATTCATCATTTTGAAATTCCATCCAGCAAAGGATGCATATAAAAAAGGAAGAAGCATGGAAACCCGCAATTGGAATCCATGCTTCTTCTGTTTTATTACTTACGTAAAAATAAATGTACAATTACTGCTTCTTAAGCTCCACACCCAGTTGCAGTCCATCATACTGACCCAACAACGAGCTGGCTGTACTCACCGCAGAATTAGACGACTTGCTTGCCACAGCCCCTGTAATGGTCTGTGCCAGTGACATCAATTTGTCTGCTTTAAACAGCAGACTCATGGTATTCCCTGTAAGACCTTTCGAAACTGTTGCATTCACCTTCAGTCCCAAGCGAGTTTTCATCGTCAGTTCCTTGGTCTCTGCATTGTAGCTATAAGTTCCATTGACTGTTTTTCCGCCAATCACAGAGGTATACGTACTGTCTTCATTGAAAGTATAAGTTGCTCCTTCTTTGAATCCCAGTTTTTCCAGCACTCCGCTCATTTTTTCCTCAACTTGCTTGGCGGCCACTTCACCGCCTGCCTTTGCCAGCAGGTTATCACTTTCAAATTTACAGTCGGGACCCACATAAGCCCACGTACCTGTCATTGAAGCACTTTCACCCGTTACCTTATTAGCTACCGCATTGGCTACACCCGAAAGAATTGATTTCAGGTCCTGAGCCATTCCATTGGCTGTTCCGGCAATACACAATGCCAGTACCAGCACACTTCTCCATAAAACACTTTTTTTCATCACTCTTCTTATTTTTATTTGGTAGATTCTTCTTCAACAAGTGACTTGCTTCACATGCTTGTCCATCTTAGCAAGCCTTGAAACTCATGTCAAGACCTTTTACAGAATGCGTCAGGGCACCTACAGAGATGTAATCCACTCCACATTCTGCATAGTCGCGCAAAGTATCGAAGGTAATACCACCTGATGACTCCAATTCCACGCGTCCGCCTACCATTTCCACAGCCTTGCGTGTATTTTCCGGAGTAAAGTTATCCAGCATGATACGGTCTACTCCACCCAGGTCGAGTACCTGCTGCAACTCATCGAAGTTACGCACTTCTATTTCAATTTTCAGGTCCTTTCCTTTTGCCTTGCAGTATTCTTTTGCACGAGTAATTGCCTTGTCAATACCTCCGGCAAAATCCACATGATTGTCTTTCAACAGAATCATGTCGAACAATCCGATACGATGGTTTACTCCTCCACCTATTTTCACCGCCATCTTTTCAAGAATACGCATCCCTGGAGTAGTCTTGCGTGTATCAAGTACGCGAGTCTTCGTTCCCTTCAGACGTTCCACATACTTGTTTGTCATGGTCGCAATACCGCTCATACGCTGCATAATGTTCAGCATCAAGCGTTCGGTCTGAAGCAAAGACTGAATCTTTCCTTCTACTACCATAGCCACATCACCCGGTTTCACGTGTGTACCGTCTTGAATGAAGACCTCCACCTTCATTTCCGGGTCAAAGCGATGAAATACTTCTTTGGCCACTTCAATTCCGGCCAGAATTCCTTCTTCCTTTATCAAAAGTTTTGATTTTCCCATGG
>NZ_DBEXBB010000296.1:0-2666 GCF_048170425.1 Phocaeicola sp. | reverse complement strand
TCCTATAATTGCAATAAACAAAGGCTAAAGCAGGAGGTGTTTTATTTCTAAATTTCAATCTATAAGATTTTTACTTTTACAATTCTATTTTGAGACAGCCTCTATATTTTACTTCAATGCTTTCCCGTCGGAGAAGGCATTGCCCACCTTCTCTCCTATCACCAGATAATGATGATGAATCGGGTCATACGTAATCGGTTTCAGACGGGCAGGGTCAATCTGGCCGTTTTCATCCAGAATATCTTCCGCTGCCGACACGTTGACAATACGGCCTACCAGGTGGTTGCTCTCCTGATCGTACGAAACCAGCTCACATTCCAGCGTCATGGGCAATTCCTCAATGAGCGGTGCATTCACAAACTCCGATTTTACAGCATGGAAACCGGCTTTGGCAAACTTGTCCGGCTCTTTCTTTCCCGAGACAAGGCCCACATAATCGCAGGCTGCCACATGGTCGGCTGTAGCCATGCTCACGGTAAAAGCCTTCGTAGCCAGAATATTCTGGGTCGTCTTGTGCCCTTCGGCCAGGCAGATGCCCACCATGTCATCAGTATAGATTCCTCCCCACGCCGCATTCATGGCGTTGGGGTTTCCATTCTCGTCGTACGCAGCCACAATAAATACGGGCATCGGGTACAACCATGTCTTTACTCCAAAATTCTTTCGCATAGTCTGTATATTTTTAGTTTCAGTATCCAATCATTTGTCATTCCGAGGACTCACCGCCACCTTAATCACCCCATCCAGGCGGTCTTCGAAGATGCGGTAGGCTTCTTCTATTTCATTAAGCGGAAAGCGATGTGTGATGAGCGGCGTAGTGTCAATCTTTCCTTCCGCTATCAACCGGAGAATTTCGGCACAATCGCAACCATCTACACCGCCTGTCTTGAAAGTGAGGTTCTTGCCGTACATGTCGGGCAAGGGAAGTACCTGCGGACGGTCGTACAAGGCCACGACGGTCACAATGGCATTCGGACGGGCGCACTCCCAGGCCAGCCGGAAAGTGTCATCGGCTCCGGCCACTTCAATGACTACATCGGCTCCTCCGTGCGCGCTGTGGGCTTTCACAAACTCCCGGCATTGTTCCGGTGTAGTGACCAGCACCTTGGGATAGTGTGTCCGCAGGAAACGGATACGCTCTTCCGACTTCTCACACACGATGAGGCGGCACGGATGTTTCAGTCGGGCACAGAGCAGCGTACAGATTCCCGTAGGTCCGGCTCCAATCAGCAGCACTGTATCCTTGGGTGTGATTTCCGAAATGCGGGCAGCCCAGAAACCAGTGGCCAGAATGTCGCCCACGAAAAGCGCCTGTTCGTCCGTTACTCCGTCAGGGATGCGGTTCAACCCCTGGTCGGCATGCGGCACCCGCACGTATTCTGCCTGTCCGCCGTCGATACGGCAGCCCAGTGCCCATCCTCCGTCGGGGTCCTCACAATTGTTTACATACCCGTGTTGGCAGAAAAAACATTCTCCGCAGAAGGTCTCCACGTTGACCGTCACCCGGTCACCCGGCTTCACGGTAGTGACCTCCGCTCCTACTTGTTCCACGATGCCCACCATTTCATGCCCCACCGTAATGCCCGGTACAGCACGCGGTACACTGCCGTGCTTGATGTGCAAATCACTGGTGCAGATACTTCCCAATGTGACGCGCACCAGGGCATCCTTCGGGTCTTTCAGTTCGGGCACAGGCTTCTCTATCAGTGAGAAACGACCGTGCTCCATATACGTATAAGCTAACATACTCTTAAATTTTAATGAAAATACACCTTCAGCACTTCCCCGAACACCTCTCCCGGTGCTATCTTATCAAACAATTTCATCGAGGTATGCAGTTTCAGCACGTCCACCTCCGACCCCATCAGTTCCCGCACCGTACGATGTCCGCGATGACCTAACAAGGCATGGGAGATTTCCCGCAGGCGGGCACCCAATACAGGATGTGCCAGATAAGCCCGGGCCTCTTCTTCCCCGTCCAGTCCGTAGAACTCCGAGTTGTAACTATAACCCAATCCCTTCTGCTGAGGGAAGATATACCAAATCCAATGGCTGCGCTTGCCGCCATTCCTGATTTCCTTCAATGCCACGGGATACACGCCTTCCTGGGCATCCAGAAACCGTTGCAGATTAAATTTCGTGTGCGACATATTCCTTCGTTTTTTATCTCTACTCAAATGTAAGGATAATCCCTTAATGAGCCAACGGTCGCGGGGAGAATTCTTTTTGACATAAATACGATTTCCAGTTAACAGTTAAAGGTTAAAACAGAACCCATTCACTGCTTTTGCCTTTTAACTATTAAGTTTTAGCCCGATACGTTCTTAATTCTTCATTATTAATTGCTCATTTCCAAAAGAATATCTATCTTTGTACCGGAAATTCGCATAAAGTCGGTTTTCATCGCACATTGATTTTAGATACAACAAATGATCGTTAAAGATGTCACACAAAGTTTTCGTTACGTTCCGCTGAGGTCCTGACCGGATTTTTCTCTCAGCTTAGGAATCGAATGAATCATTGCTTCCGACAAGGAGGCCGGGATTGTTGTGCTCTTTGACGTACTAGCCGCGCACCTCTCTTTCAATGGGGAAACGAAAGGGACTTTAGCTGCTACGGACCTTTACCTACTATGTCCGTAAGCTTCTATCTTTATTTGTTTCTAT
>NZ_DBEXBB010000295.1:0-5067 GCF_048170425.1 Phocaeicola sp. | reverse complement strand
TATTACGCAGATAAGCATAGACCAGAATCTGAAGCATCATGCGCGGGTGGTACGCAGAACAGCCTTTAGGAGAATACCTGCGGTAAAGCTCTTCAAGATTTATCTGTTCAATAATACGGTGAACAACCCGGACCGGATCGTGCCGGGGAATAAAATCGCCTAAACATGGAGGTAAAAGCAGATTATCGTTGGATGTGTAACTTTTAAACATTATCTTTGAGATATCTTACTTGATTCCCCAATATATAAAAAATTAGGGAGACGGGCAAGTGCTGGCTGAGCGAAGTTGGGACTTGCCCGATTTTTTTGCAAACACAACAAAGAGGCCATCTCAAAGTTTATTTGAGACAGCCTCTTTTTTCGTAGCCCGTGGGGGAATCGAACCCCCCTTTCAAGAATGAAAATCTTGCGTCCTAACCGATAGACGAACGGGCCATCCTGGCTTTGTGTTGAGGTGTTTCTCAATCACGGGTGCAAAGTTACGCATTATTTTTGAATATGCAAGCGTTTTGTGAAAAAAAAGATGCATAATGATTCCAAAGGGGATGATAGATGCCGGAAGTGCGTGTGGACAGAAAAGCGTTTCGGCCTTCCGTTTCAGGCGTTTTTGCCTCTTCAAAAACGCCTTTGCGTTTTATCTTAAACGCACTTGCGTTTCAAGTCAAACGTACTTGCGTTTTAAGTCAAACGTACTTGCGTTTTAAGTCAAACGCACTTGCGTTTTGTTTCAAACGCCGAAGCGTTTTTTTAGGGTATCCGGAGGCTGCCGGCGGTGGGCGGTGGGGCGGGTGGTTTTCCTTCTTTTTGGGGGAGAATAACCCGCCGTTTTTTTTCATTTGATGAGGCTGTTCGTGCAGGTGGTTGTCCACTTTTTTTATGTGCATTTTTTTAACTAAGATTCTTGGATTGTTTGCTGGTTTCGTTTGCGTCAGAAACCGCTTTTCTTGTGTTGTTTGTATGTTTTCCGGTCAATTCCGTCAGTCATGAAACATGTCCGGAAAAGTGTTTTGTGCCGGAGGATTTTCTCCCGATATTGTGTGCTCACCCCCTTTCCCGGGATGTGAGGGGGCGATTTTACACAATTTTCCATGTATTTGTACAATAATGATTATACGTATGTTTAAATATATTATAATATTGCAATGCAAATCAAAAATAAAAACCTTAAATATAGACGAAATAATAGAGAGGCGTATATAAACAAAAAAAGTAATTAACAAATTTATTAAAAAAGTGTATGTATGAAAAACATTAGTTTCATGGCGGTATTTGCCGCTTTCCTGTTAGCTAGTTGTAAACAGGATGCCGAAGTGAAGTTTGCTGGTGAGGAAGGTGCGAAAGTTACCTTTAGTGCATCAATCAACGAACAGAATGCTCAAGATGTATCTCGTGTTTCTGGCGTAACGTGGGATGACGGTGATGTGGTAAGTATATCTTGTGGTCCTACACAGCACAATGTTTCTTATCGCTACAATGCTGCAGACAATTCTTTTACCTCTGTTAATCGTTTTGATGAAATCTGGTTGCTGGGAAATGAAGAGTATGATGTAACAGCTTACTATCCGTTTATGGGAGAAGAAGGAACTACTCCTCCAGTTCAAAGTGTAGAGATTACTACCGAAAATCAGGCAAATGCAGAAGAACGAGTTAAATATGATTTCTTGTATGCGGCTACTAAGGCGACAAAGGCTGAGCCCAATGTGCATTTGAGTTTTAATCACGTGATGAGTCGTGTAAACCTGAAATTTGTTCCTGGAACAGATCCTGACGGAAATCCTGTTACTTTAACTAACATTGAATGTTATCTGGTTGGTATGAAGTTGAAAGGTACATTCGACACTACGACAGGTGTAGCAGCAGTAGCTGAAGATGCGGAGCTGGGTGATTTAAGACAAATATTGACAGCTGATAATGAATATACCTTCACAGCGTATTTATTGCCTCAGACAATAGGTGCAGAAGGATTGGAAATCGAAGCTGCCATGACTACAGCAGATGGTCGACGGATTTATTATTATTTGGAATTACCTGCAACTGATTGGCCTGAACTGAAATCTGGATATTCTTATAATTATACGTTGACCGCTAATGACTATATGACAGCCGATCCTACTGCTTTGGAAATTTCAGGTACAGATATTAACCCTTGGACAGAAGTAAATAAAGAAGAAACTCCCGATGCAAAGGCTTTAGGTACTGAAGCACATGTAAACGGAGCCGAATGGGGTGAAATGGAAAATGAAGAAATTGTTCCTGTTGTAAAATAATTATTTAAATGGATAAGTGATGAAAATTTATAATAACCTTTCAATATGTGCATTGGCAGGATTGCTTGCTTTTACTAGCTGTACAAAAGAGGATAGTATGGAAGGCAGTTCTGTGGCACAGTCTTTTCAGGTCAGTGTTTCCGATATGGGTTTCCAGGGAATATCGGATGGACGTGCTGTGGATGAAAACTATAAGACAACTTTTGTTAAAGGAGATGCCATTGGAATGTATGGCGTAGAAAATGGTCAGCTGGTAGAGGGAATTTCCAATCGTAAATTTACTCTCAATGAAAAGGGAGTATGGGATTTGGATGGAAACCCTATAGAGTATGATAGTGATCGTTTCAAAAATATCACATTTTATGCTTATTATCCATATCAGGAGAATGTGGTGTTTAATCCTGCTGCCGAAGACCCGTTTGCTGAGTTTGTAAGTAGCTGGGAAATTGCAGCAGATCAGGGAAGTTCAAAGTATACAAAGAGTGATTTAATGACGAGTGCAAGTCAGGCAGAAGATGGTCGTTTGCAAGGTAAAGTAACTTTTGCAATGGAACATCGTATGGCTTTAGCTGTGTTTAAAATGCCTAATTTGGTATATGATTTCACAAATGGTGGTTTGGACGATTATAGTTTGAATGTGGCTCCTAAAGAGCTGTTTATAAATGATGTGAAAACAACTCCATATTACGATGCTGCCAGTGGTACTTATATGGCTTTGGTAAAGCCTGAAACTGATTATTCTATTTCTGGTACTTATCAGGGAGCCAAGGAAATGTCATTTAGTGCTACAGGAAGTCTGGCTGGTGGTAAGGCTAAAATGTATACCATTAATGATGCTAATAAGCTAGATTACACCTTACAGATTGGTGATTACCTTTGTGCGGATGGTAACCTGGTAAGTGTGGATGCAGAAACAGTTCCAGACAATGCAATTGGAGTGATTTGCTATGTGGGTAATCCTCAGCCGCATGTGTATGCTCCAGATGCCTGTTCAGAAGCACAGGATGCTTTGTATCGTGATTACCCTAATTGTTCTCATGGATTGGTTCTTTCTTTAAATAATGCTGTTTTACCTGATGGCACAGCTACATCTCAGTATCACACAAGCAAAAGTGGAACTTATGATACATGGTTTGATTCGGATGAGGAATGGGCTGGTAAGTTTGTTTACTGCAATTCGAATCGTGATGGTAATTTGAAGAATGATGCTTTAACCATGTTCCCGGCTTTCTTTGGTTATAACAATACTGTTCTGATGACTATGGTAACAGAAGAAGGTAAAGGTTCTCCTTCTACTTGCGATAATGCTTATAGCTTTATCGTGGCCTATCGTAATGCTGTAGCAGTTCCTTCTGCTGCGACTCCTTGGTATATTCCTTCTATTAAAGATTGGCAGCAGGTTGCTGATAATTTGACTAATATTAATAAGAGTATCATAAAGGTTGGCGGTGAAGAAATGACATCGGTTGATAATGGTAGTAATACCGGACATTATTGGTCAAGTACTCAACGTAATGATACGTATCAGTGGACTCATGGTATGGACGGAGGAGCATATAACTTGATTTGTGAACGTGGTTCACGTGCTGGACAATTCCGCATGATGTTAGCTTTTTAAAATCAAAAATGTAAAACGGCAATATGAATAAGAAAAAGAATTATATAAAAAGAACCGCCCTTCCTATGGCGATGCTTCTTTCAGCTGTAGCTGTTTCTCCACTTTTTGGAGAAAAGGCATATGCTGCGGTAGAAGCAACTCAACAGCAGGGAACTATCAAAGGAACGGTTGTTGATAGTAATGGTGAACCCGTTATTGGTGCGAATGTCATCATTGAAGGTACTTCTACGGGTACTATTACAGATATTGATGGTGTGTTTATGATTAATGCCAAACCTGGTACGAAATTGACAATTTCTTTTATCGGATATGAGTCGGTAACCTTACCAGCAAAGGCGAATATGAGGGTAACCTTATCAGACAATTCGACCATGCTGGGTGAGGTGCAAGTAGTGGCATACGGTGTACAGAAAAAAGTCAGTGTGACTGGAGCTATTTCAAGTGTAGGTTCTGAAGAATTGCTGCGTACTCCAGTAAGTTCGGTCACTAATGTGTTGGGTGGTCAGATGACAGGTTTGACAACCGTACAGTATTCTGGTGAACCGGGTGCGGATGCTGCAGATATCCTGGTGCGTGGTAAGGCTACTTTCAATGATTCATCTCCGCTTATTCAGGTAGATGGTGTAGAACGAAGTATGACTGATATTGACCCGAATGAAATTGAGAGCGTGACAGTATTGAAAGATGCTTCTGCTACAGCTGTGTTTGGTATTCGTGGTGCCAATGGTGTAATTTTGATTACAACAAAGCGCGGTAAGGAAGGAAAGCCGAAAATTTCATTCTCAACTTCGGCAACGGTGCTTCAGCCTACCAAGATGGTGGAACAGGCTAATTCTTATCAGTATGCCACTTTCTACAATCAGTTGATGAAAAATGATGGCAAAGATCCCGTTTTTTCAGATGCAATTGTAGAGAAGTTCCGCACTCATTCTGATCCTATACGTTTCCCGGATACTCGCTGGGCTGATTATATTATGAAAAGTGCAGCGCTGCAGAGTCAACACAACATGAGTGTTTCTGGAGGTACCGACAGAGTACGTTACTTTATTTCTGCTGGTGCATATACACAGGGTGGTTTGTTTAACAGTTTTAGCTTGCCATACGATGTAAGTTATTCTTACAAGCGTTTTAACTATCGTGCAAACTTTGATATTAATGTCACTAAATCTACCCTTGTATCAT
>NZ_DBEXBB010000294.1:0-3336 GCF_048170425.1 Phocaeicola sp. | reverse complement strand
TTAGAAACAAATATTGTGGAATAATTATTCCATGAATATCTATAAGGCAGGTGACTCTGGGTGGAGTGACCTGCCTTTTTTGTATCAGTTTTATTTCCCTCCAAAAAACTTCTTCCGGTAATAAGAATCTGCTGTATACAGTGCTGCCGTCGGGTTATTGCCTGTTACGCGGTCCTTGGTTACGAGGGTAGTGACGTAGGCATCCGAGTATTTGTAGAACAGGCTGTCGTGTCCTACGCAGAGACCGATTACCACGTTCAGGTCGGTATGTGCCTCGTTCAGCAGACGGGCTTGCAGAATCGGGTTGCACATGGCGGCACCGATGCTTTCACATTGTGCGGGGATGCCCATCGACGTTTTGGGCTGGCCGGCTACCTTGCAGATGACCGAGTAAGCCTCGAAGCCGTTGGCACGGAGGATGCGGGCAAAGATGCGGGCTTCGCGGATGAGGCCGATGCAGTTGGCAATGCCGATGCGGTGCGCACCGATTTTCCGGGCAAACTCCATGATTTCCTGCACGCGGGTCCACTGGCAGTAGCCTTCGTATTCCACTTCCGCACTGGCAATCATAATCTCGCGGTTGCGTCCCTCATCGTAACGTTCCAGTGCCCACTGGCGGTCTTCCTCTTTCAGGTTATCCGTGGGACAGAAATCAGGGTAGGTGCGGTCCTTGTATTTGCAGTTCTGTGTGCCGCAGTCCACACAGGTAGGTATTGTTTCTTTTTCCATAAAGGCGTGTGTGATTGGTTAAACTGAGGGCAAAGATACGAGATTTCTTTCCAATTGGTAGACAGAAAACCGCATTTGGTGGATTCTATTTTTAAAAATTGCAGGCGACTTCTACATTTGTTTCCGATTAGTTTTCATTTAAATTGTAAGTAAGATGAAGAAAATTGTGTGGATGGCCTGCGGAATGGCCTTGATGTGTGCACCTTTGAGTGCCAGTGCGAATGTCCGCTACGATGACCCGCAGGAGAAAGTGCAGAAGAAAGAAGTGCCCAATCCGGAGAAAGCGGCCCAGCGACGAACCGACGAGATGGATAAGGCACTGAACCTGACGGAAAAGCAGTACAAGAAGATTTACAAGCTGTTCCTGAAGGAAGAAAAGGAAAAAGTGGAAAACATGATGGAGCGTCACTCCGGAGGAATGGACGGACAGCGTCCTATGGGAGGAAGACCCCCGATGGGTGGAGGACGCCCTCCGATGGGAGGTGGCATGCCACCGCAGGGTGGAGGATTCTCCGGAATGGGAGGAGCTCCGGAAGGCATGAGTCCGGAAGAACGGATGAAGGAACATGCCGAGAAGATGCAGAAGGAGCAGGAAAAGCGGGAGAAGAAAATCCGTAAGATTCTTACCGAGGAACAGTATGCCACCTGGCAAACCGTGAAACCGCAGCCGCAGGTGTTGCCTCCGATGCCGGAAGGCGAGAGACCGGGGCCGGGACCTCGTGATCGGGAAAAAGGTGAGGGGCCGTTGCAGGAAGTCCGTGCAGAGTAAGCCGTGCTCATCCTGCGGGAGGGTTTCAGAGTCCGGGAGGCAACTTGCTTTCCATCAGTTCTCGGCAGTTGAACGAGGCTCCGTCGGCAGTGAATGTGCCGTCACCTCTGGCATGAATCATCCGTAAATCTTGACAGCGGGTGTTTTCTACCACGCGCGTCACTTTCAGGACAACGAATCCATATCTTTCAATGTAATCCGTCACTTTACACTCCAGGCAGGCGATGCATCCATCTAATAAGGGGGCTTGTACCGTTTGCGCCGGAAGAGGGTTGAGGTGAAACCTTTTGAACTTGTCCGTATCGGCACCGCTTACCATGCCGATGCGGACAACTGTTTCCAGCATTTCTGCCGGAGGGATGCAGACCACACATTCACCCGTATGCATCAGGGTACCGAACGAGTGGTTCCATTCGCCCGTGGTGAGCACGAGGTGCTGGTCGAAGTCGATGGCCATGGTCCAGGAGATGGTCATCACGTTGTTTTTTTCTCCGTCGAAGGTGGTGACAAGCACCACTGGCCCTGGCTCGATGTAGGTCAGCGCTTTTTCTATGGAAGTCTCTTTCATGGTGTTTTGTTTTGCTTGCTGAAAGATAGCTTTTCCAGTTGATTTTGCCAAGGTATGTTACGGCTTTTTATCCCTTTTAACCTTCTGGTGAATATGGATTTGAGATACTTCGGAGGGTCGGAACAGAAACCGTAAAAAGGGTAGTTTTCACGGTAAAACGGGTTGTGGAAATGCGTGCGAAACAGATTATATTTGCTATGTAATAAATTAAACATGTAAGAACAATGAAGCAAATTTTAATGGCATTAGCCTTGCTTTGCAGTGTGAACCTGACGGCTTGCGCACAGAAACAAAACACTCAGCCTATGAAACATGATTCGAAAATTCTGGTGGCGTATTTTTCGGCCACAGGCACTACCGCCGAGGCGGCAGGGAAACTGGCCCGTGTGACGGGCGGAGAACTTTTTGCTGTAACCCCGCAAAAGGTTTATACTACAGCCGATTTGGATTGGCACGATAAACGCTCACGGAGTTCGGTGGAGATGAGCGATGCCAAGGCACGTCCGGCCTTGAAAGCGAAAAAAACGGACATCGCAACCTATGACGTGATATTCATTGGCTATCCCATCTGGTGGGGCGTGGCACCGAGAATCATCCATACTTTTATTGAGAGTCACGATATGAAGGGGAAGACACTGGTGCCTTTTGCTACTTCGGGAGGTAGTGGAATCGCCCAGAGCGTGAAGGTGCTCAAGGAAACGTATCCTTCTTTGCAATGGACGGAAGGGCGATTGCTCAATCGTGCCGGCGAAAGTGACATCCGTGCGTGGGTGGAGAAACTGGACTGTCTTCGCTGACAGATACCTGATTTTCCCGTGGGGTGATTCTTGGAATGTGCGGCAGATGTTCTAGGATAATAGTAAACAGCACGATGGCACAATTCGGTAGCAAACTGTCATGTATTCCAGAGTTATAGAATCCACGGGAAAATCGGTTGAACAGGAACTAAAGAGGCTGTAGAGAGTGTATAATAAATATAGCCTTTTTGTCCAACAAATCATGATGAAATGTTTTTTATGTCTTCCATACGAGGTCCGTATGTTTCCTGTTCGTAAAACATACGGATTTCAGGGCGAAAACAAATGTTTTTCACATAAGAAACGTAGAAAAACAGAATGTAAATTTCCATGTGTGCCTATGAGTTTTTCAATCCATGTAAAGAGGTGAGGATCGAAATCCAAAAGTAATTTCTATATCTTGATAGCCTGAAAAGGGGATTATTGGCCGATGCAGTAATATTCTGAACAGAAAAGGAAGTATTATTTCTTTT
>NZ_DBEXBB010000293.1:0-3534 GCF_048170425.1 Phocaeicola sp. | reverse complement strand
AATGTAATAATAAAAACCCTATTTGGGATTCATTTTGGTAAAAATCCTTTTACTCCTTTGTCTTTTTTATGAATTTATCGTTCCCGTGAGCCGATGATGTTCGCATTTGTACACTTTTCCGGGATATTCTGAAAGTAAATTCAGGTTGTGTGTAGTCATCAGAATGGCCGAACCTTGGCGACAAATGTCCTGCAATAATTCTACGATGCGGCGTCCGGTTTCTACATCCAGATTGCCGGTCGGCTCATCAGCCAGGATAAGTTCCGGCTTGTTCAGTATGGCTCGGGCTATGACAATGCGTTGCTGTTCTCCGCCGGAAAGCTCATTGGGCATTTTGTATCCCTTGTTCTCCATGCCTACCTGTTGTAAAACTTCTTCAATTCGTCGTTCTATTTCCGTGCGGTTTTTCCAGCCGGTAGCCTTAAGCACGAATTTCAGATTGTCGTGTACGGTACGGTCGGTCAGCAACTGAAAATCCTGAAACACGATGCCTAGTTTCCGGCGTAAGGCAGGGAAGTCCTTCCGTTTCAAGGTGCGCATGGCATTTCCTAACACCCATGCCTCTCCGGCATCAATCTCCACTTCACCGTAGATAGTCTTTAAAAGAGTGGACTTTCCGCTGCCTACCTTCCCGATGAGATAAGAAAATTCGCCTTTTCGGAGTTCCAGGTTTACGTCAGAAAGAATCTCTTGTCCTTGCAGACTCACGTTTACGTGCTGGTAAGAAATGAGTGGCTGTTCTTCCATATCTCGTAGTTAGTGTTTTTTCCAGGTGTCGCTATGACGCTCTTTCAGTTCGCGGGCCAGGTCTTCAATGCGGTAGCCTTTGTAAGTAAGCAGCACAATCAAGTGGTAAAGCAGGTCGGCTCCTTCGTAAATCAGGCGTTCGTCGGTTCCGTTGCAGGCTTCGAGGATGGTTTCCACAGCTTCTTCGCCTACTTTTTGTGCCATCTTGTTGACGCCCGAATTGAACAGGCTGGTGGTGTAAGATTTTTCTGGCATCTCCTGACGACGACGGTCAATGAAATCCTGCAATTCTTTCAGGAACATGATGTCCTGCTCGTTCTTTTCTCCCCAGCAAGTGTCTGTACCCTTGTGGCAGACAGGGCCTTCCGGATGTGCCATGATGAGCAGCGTGTCGTTGTCACAGTCGGCCTTTACTGAAACCACGTGCAGAAAATTTCCGCTTTCTTCTCCTTTGGTCCACAGGCGGTTTTTTGTACGGCTGAAGAAAGTCACCTTACCCGTTTCCATGGTTTTCTCGTAGGCTTCCTTGTTCATGAATCCCAGCATCAATACTTTCTGCGTATAGTTATCTTGGATAATGGCCGGAATCAGGCCATTCATTTTTTCAAAATCCAGTTCCATAATCTTACTTTATATAATAGTTAGTTTAAAACAGTTATCTGCGCACGGCGATACCTTCTTTGCAAAGGTAATCTTTTAATTCGGGAATTGGTATTTCACCAAAGTGAAAAACACTGGCAGCCAGGGCGGCATTAGCTTTTCCTAACGTAAACGCATCACGGAAATCCTCTTTCTTACCTGCTCCTCCAGAAGCAATGACTGGAATAGTAAGCCGGTCGGCCAGTTCGGCCAGTGCTTTGTTGGCATATCCTTCCTTCACCCCGTCGTGATTCATGCTGGTAAACAAGATTTCTCCGGCTCCACGGTTGTTGGCTTCTTCCGCCCATTCCATAAGGAAACGGTCGGTTTCCAGTCGCCCTCCGTTGAGGTAACATTTCCAGCCTTGCGGAGTCTGTCGGGCATCAATGGCCACCACGCATACCTGCGAACCGAAATGACGGGCGATGTCATCGATGAGCTGCGGGTTTCGGATGGCCGAAGAGTTGATAGACACCTTGTCTGCTCCGGCATTCAGCAGACGTTCCACATCGCTCAGTTCATGAATACCTCCTCCCACGGTGAAAGGAATATTGATTTCCGCAGAAATGCGTTTCACCAGCTCCGTAAATGTTTTCCGTCCCTCGTGGCTGGCGGTGATGTCCAGGTACACCAGCTCGTCGGCTCCCTGTTCGCTGTAAGCCTTTCCGAGCTCTACCGGGTCGCCTGCCTGGCGCAGGTTGACAAAGTTGGTACCCTTCACCGTTTGTCCGTCTTTGATGTCAAGACAGGGTATGATTCTTTTTGCTAACATAATCAGTTTCTTGAGTTAAGAGTTAAGGAAGAAAAGCTTTCAAGTCCTGCAGGGTAATACGCCCTTCATAGAAAGCCTTACCGAATACCACTGCCGGAATACCTGCTTCGTTCAGTGTTTCAATGTCCTTCATGCCGCTGATGCCTCCGCTGGCTATCAGGTGCAGGTCAGGGTGCGCCTCCATGATTTGCTTGTATAGTTCCAAAGACGGCCCATTGAGCATACCGTCACGCGAGATGTCCGTGCAGAGTACCTTTTCGGCTCCTTTCTTTATATAATTATTCAAGAACGGCATCAGCTCCAGTCGGCTGCATTCCAGCCATCCGTTGATGGCTATTTTCCCGTCTTTGACATCCGCTCCTAAAATAATCCGTTCACTACCATATACCTCCATCCATCGGTTGAACGTATCTGGCTCTTTTACAGCGATGCTGCCCAGTGTTACCATTTGTGCCCCACTTTCGAAGGCAATGTGCAAGTCTTCATCGCTTTTGATACCCCCACCAAAGTCAATGACCAGCGAAGTCTGTCCGGCCAATGCTTCCAGTACCTTATAGTTTACCACATGTTTGGAAGCCGCTCCGTCCAGGTCTACCACATGCAGGCGATGGATGCCATGCGCTTCAAACATCTTGGCCACTTCCACCGGATTCTCGTTGTAAACCTTCTTCGATTGATAATCACCCTGAGAAAGTCGCACACATTTCCCGTCGATAACATCGATGGCTGGTATAAGTTCTATCATATTTTATATAATGTTTCAGGATTAGAGATTCAAGAAGTTGCGCAGGATACATTCTCCCACCTTTCCGCTTTTTTCCGGATGAAACTGGGTGGCATAGAAGTTGTCCTTGTGTAAGGCTGCACTGAAAGGGGTGATGTAGTCGGTAGTAGCCGCTGTAAATTCATTCACTGGCACATAAAAACTATGTACGAAATACACGAACTCTTCTTCTTTCATACCTTGAAAGAGCGGGCTGCGGAGATGTGACAATGTATTCCATCCCATGTGAGGAACTTTCTCTTCAGGATTGGCCGACTGGAATCGCTTGACTTCCGCATCGAAGATTCCCAGGCAGTCCGCATCACCTTCTTCCGAATGGCGGCAGAGCAACTGCATCCCCAGGCAAATACCTAATACTGGTTGTTTAAGCTCTTTGATGAGAAGGTCCATGTTGCAAGCTTTCAGGAAATCCATGGTGGTACGTGCTTCGCCCACTCCCGGAAAAATCACTTTGTCGGCACTGAGCAGTGTCTCCTTGTCGTTAGTGATGACAGGTTCCACACCCAGTCGCTTCAGTGCACAATCCACCGAAAAGAGGTTGCCCGCATTGTATTTTATGATTGCAATTTTCATTCAGTGCTGTTTTTTTGTA
>NZ_DBEXBB010000292.1:0-4038 GCF_048170425.1 Phocaeicola sp. | reverse complement strand
TTATTTCTATAATTGTGCATCAAACAACGAAAAATAATACGAAAAACAACCAAATGTACTTGCATCCTGAAGTGGAAACCTTGTCGAGACCGGACATTGAGAAACTTCAGTTGAAACGGTTGAAAGCAACCATCGACCGTTGTATGCATTCTCCGTTCTACAAGGAACGCTTTCAGCAATGCGGTATCAAACCGGAAGATATACAGTCACTGGAAGACTTACAGAAAATTCCTTTCACTACCAAACAGGATTTGCGCGACCATTATCCGTTCGGACTTTCTGCCGTACCTTTGGAAGAGGTAGTCCGTCTTCATTCTTCCAGCGGCACCACGGGAACTCCTACCGTGATTTTGCACACGCAGCACGATTTGGAGGAATGGGCTAATGCCGTGGCGCGGTGTCTGTATATGGTGGGACTGAGAAAAGGGGATATTTTCCAGAACTCTTCCGGCTACGGTATGTTTACCGGAGGACTGGGCTTCCAGTATGGTGCCGAGCGCCTGGGCATGCTGACCGTTCCGGCAGCTGCCGGCAACACCAAGCGGCAGATTAAGTTTATCACCGATTTTGGTACCACAGCCCTTCACGCCATCCCGAGCTATGCCGGCCGTTTGTATGAAGTGATGGAAGAGATGCACATCGACCCTCGCCGGGATACCCACTTGAAGACCTTGATTATCGGGGCCGAACCGCACTCTGACGAGCAGCGCCGCCGTATTGAACAGATGCTGGGCGTGAAAGCCTACAACTCTTTCGGCATGTCGGAAATGTGTGGCCCGGGGGTAGCCTTTGAATGCATGGAACAGAACGGACTTCACATCTGGGAGGATTATTATATTGTAGAAATTGTGGACCCTGTCACACTGGAACCGGTACCCGAAGGCGAAGTGGGCGAACTGGTGCTGACGACCATTAACCGCGAGGCGATGCCGTTGCTGCGTTATCGTACGCGCGACCTGACCCGCATCCTTCCGGGTGACTGTCCTTGTGGACGTCATCACATGCGTCTTGACCGGATGAAAGGCCGCAGTGACGACATGATGATTCTCAAGGGTGTCAATATCTTCCCGATTCAGCTTGAAAACATCTTGCTGCAATTCAAGGAACTGGGTAATCAGTACCTCATTACGCTGACCAACCTTGATGCGAATGATGAAATGACGGTGGAAGTAGAATTGAATGACTTTACCGATGATTACGGATTCCTTCAGAACCTGACCAAGGAAATTACCCGCCAGTTGAAAGATGAAATCCTGATTACACCGCGTGTGAAACTAGTGCCTAAAGGAAGCCTGCCCGTGCAGGAAGGAAAAGCCGTGCGCGTGAAAGATTTACGAAAAACATTGATTTAAAAATACAAAGAGTATGACCATACACCAATTATCTGTTTTTGTAGAAAACAAGTCGGGCACACTGCTCCAGGTGCTTGAACTGCTGAAAGAAGCGCACATCCAGTTGATTGCTTCTACCATATCCGATACCGTAGAGTACGGTATCTACCGTATTATCTGTTCCGAGCCGCTGCGTGCCTACGAGGTATTGAAGCAGGCCGGAATCTCAGCCAATGTATCCGAGGTATTTGCTATCAGCCTGGACAATGAGCCGGGACGGGCTGCCGATGCCATTCGCAGTTTCAGTGAAACAGGCATAGGCATCTCCTACCTCTATTCTTTCTTGCTGGGAGGAAAAGGTATACTGGTGTTCCGTACCGACAACACGGAGAAAACGCGTGAAGTGATACTGGAAAAGAAACTTCAGTATATTGAAGAAGAAAATCTGATGAAGATGGCCTAACGGAAAGTCAGACGGCGGTTGCATATGAAATTAACGGCACCGTAGACAAAGAGTCCGAGGAACTGTGCCAGGTATTCATTGCAGTGAAGAAGCTCCACGAGCATAAGAAGAAAAAGAAACTGCGCACTATACGCCAGTGCGAAAGCACCAATAAAAAATAGCATCTGATGCCAGATGCTATTTTTTTTGTCATCTGTTTCAAGCGGAAAAATCCAGTATTTACACCAGATAAAGTTGTGTATCTGTGCTACGATGTATGCGCATATATTGGCTATAATATAACTCTCGCCCTCGATGTGCATCAATAGCCATACCACAAAAGCTGCAATCAAGGCATTGAGCGTTCCTACTATTGCAAAGCGTATAATCCGTACCGATTCCTTCATCCGGTTACTTTCTTGTCTTTTCCCTTGAAACGTTTTAGTTATTTTCCTTGAAATCAATTTTCAGATTCAGTTCATCCAGTTGTTTCTGGTCGAGGAATCCAGGAGCATCCAGCATCACATCACGTCCGGAGTTATTCTTCGGGAAAGCGATGCAGTCGCGGATAGAATCCAGACCGGCAAACAAAGATACCCAACGGTCAAGTCCGTATGCCAGACCACCGTGAGGAGGAGCACCAAACTTGAAGGCATTCATCAGGAAGCCGAACTGTTCTTGTGCTTTCTCCGGAGTGAATCCCAAGATCTCGAACATCTTAGCCTGCAATGCAGAATCGTGGATACGGATAGAACCACCTCCTACTTCCACGCCGTTGATAACCATGTCGTATGCATCGGCACGAACGGCAGCAGGGTCAGTATCCAGCAAAGGAATATCCTCATCTTTCGGGTGAGTGAACGGATGGTGCATAGCCATCAAGCGGCCTTCTTCTTCGCTCCATTCGAACATCGGGAAGTCTACTACCCACAGGCAAGCAAACTTGTTCTTGTCGCGCAAGCCCAGCTGGTTACCCATTTCCAGACGGAGTTCGCAAAGCTGTTTGCGAGTCTTCATCACGTCGTCACCACTCAGAATCAGAATCAAATCACCCGGTTTGGCGCCGAATGCATCTTTCATCTTCTGCAACACTTCCTGGCTGTAGAACTTGTCTACGCTTGACTTCACTGTGCCGTCGGCTTCGATGCGGGCATATACCATACCTTTGGCACCAATCTGCGGGCGTTTTACGAACTCTGTCAGCTGGTCCAGTTGCTTGCGGGTGTAGTGAGCTGCACCTTCTGCGCAGATACCACCGATATAAGCTGCATTGTCGAATACGGAGAAACCGTAGCCTTTCAGCACATCCATCAGTTCGACGAACTTCATGCCGAAACGCAAATCCGGTTTGTCACTTCCGTAATATTTCATGGCATCTGCCCACGGCATGCGCAGGAACGGTTCCGTAAGTTCCACTCCGCGAAGTTCCTTGAACAAATGCTTGGCCATACCCTCAAAGGTATTGATGATGTCTTCCTGTTCCACGAAGCTCATTTCACAGTCTATCTGTGTGAACTCCGGCTGACGGTCTGCGCGCAGGTCTTCATCACGGAAACATTTTACAATCTGGAAATAACGGTCGAAACCGGAAACCATCAGCAACTGTTTCAAGGTCTGCGGAGACTGAGGCAATGCGTAGAACTGTCCCGGGTTCATGCGTGAAGGAACCACGAAGTCACGTGCACCTTCTGGAGTAGAACCGATTAACATCGGAGTTTCCACTTCCAGGAAGCCCTTGCTGTCCAGATATCGGCGAACTTCCATCGTCATGCGGTGACGGAGTTCCAGATTCTTGCGTACGGCAGTACGGCGCAAGTCGAGATAACGGTATTTCATACGAAGGTCATCCCCCCCGTCTGTATTGTCTTCAATGGTGAAAGGTGGTGTCTGGGCTGAATTCAGAATATTCAGTTCCGATACGATGATTTCAATTTCTCCCGTCGGGATATTGGCATTTTTGCTGGAACGTTCGCTTACCGTTCCCTTCACCTGAATCACGAATTCACGTCCCAGGTGGTTGGCACGCTCACAAAGTTCGGCGTTCACTTCCGTGTTGAACACCAGCTGCGTAATACCGTAGCGGTCGCGGAGGTCCACAAATGTCATTCCTCCCATTTTACGTGCACGCTGCACCCATCCGGCCAGTGTCACGTTCTTGCCTGCATCGGCGAGTCGTAACTCACCGCAAGTATGACTTCTAAACATATCTTTATTAAATGTTAGTTTTATCTAATTGATGGGCAAAGTTAGTATCTATTTTTCATT
>NZ_DBEXBB010000291.1:0-8171 GCF_048170425.1 Phocaeicola sp. | reverse complement strand
AATTCCAAAAACTCTATAAAGAAAAAGATAAAATCGGTCACACACCTCATACGCTAGATTCCGCTCCTACCATTCGGGAACTAGATATACTCAAAGCCATAGCAAAAGGCATGAATACTCATGAAATATCCGAATATCTCTTTATCTCAGAAAATACAGTAGAATGGCACCGGAAAAACCTGATGGTAAAGTTCGGAGCCAAGAACGCTACCGACCTGGTCATTAAAGCTCTTTCCAAAGGCTATCTCAGTATTCCACTGAAGTAAGTACAACTTGCATATCTGATTATATCTGATTGTTTCATTTAAATATCTGCTACCATGAAAACGTTAAGTTATTATTTATTAGGCATCTTTTCACTATGCATTCTGAATGCATGTGATAATGAAGAAAATCCCGCTCCTCAACCTCCTCCGTCCAAAGGGGAAGAAGCTGTTCAAGAAATTATAGAAGTACTGAAAAACAGCGACCTGGAAGTCAGCCAGTTTGTAGAAATACTAGAAAAAGTGGACGTAACAGACCTGACACAAGATGAACTGACCGTCTTTGCTGTAAAAAACACAAGCACTGCAAGCCGTTCCACTGTACTGGATACAGCTTCCATCAAAAATCACATAGCAAAAGGACGTTATGCAAAAGACGATTTGAAAGATGGTACCAAACTGACCAGTATCAGTAACGATACTCTTTATGTAACACGTACAGAAAACGATGTACTGATTAATGGCATCAAAATTGAAGGAAATGCCATTCCTGCCGGAAACAGCTTTGTGTATGTCGTTCCTGAAGTAATTCCCATGATGGAGGCACCTGTCACTTACAAACATCAGACTACAATCAAGGTGGATCTTATAGACAGAGGATATAAGCCACTCGAAGGCGTGACCATCGCTGCTAAAAACGGAGATACCGGAGCAGAACTAGGTACGTTCACTACCGATACAGAAGGGGTAGCCGTAATTTCCCACAACTGCGACACGCTGACCTACACCCTCCACAAAGAAGGCTACTCGAACCTCTCAGACGGATACCTGCTGGTAGGCATGACGGCAGACGGCAACTTGTCCTATGCTGACCTGAACGGAGACGGAATAACAGACGAAAGGGACAAAGTAAGCGAGCCTTATACTTACTTTCTGAATTACAAGACACTACAGGAAATAACCCACACCACTGAACAGTGCTACATGATAGAAATAAAAGAGGAAGAAATCAACGTGGAAGAGATTGAAGCAAAATGGAAGCAGACATTTGGGATATTCCTGACTCAGAGCAAAAACATGGAATTCAATCTGTTATATGATAAAAACTTTGATTACAACATGATTGAATATACTTCCAGTATGTTCTGGGATTTCGCTTATCAAACAATAGACGATTGCAAAAAATACCTGAATCAATTAACTTCACTCAATACCGAAGAAGGATGGGAAGCTTCCTGGAATTTAACCGTCGACTTGGAAGTCATTCAGACTCAACTGTTTGGTCTTTATGGAAAAGTAGCTCCACTTGACAACGAGGAAAGTAAGAATCAATTAATATACTATCTGGCCGACTTATCCGATACTCTTCCTATCCAGTTGGCGATAGCCTCAAAAACATTGCTTGGAAAAATATATTTATTCTCTGGATATTATGAGGATGTCATTCAACAATGCCTATACATCATAAATAACACCACATATACCTTGGATTCAAATGCACTAAATAATTCAGAAAGTCAGGAAATAATTTGGGGAGGATATAAAGACAATTTCGGTAATCCAGGAGGTTCTTATATTCATCCAGTTCTGCTGCGTGAAGTCTACCTTATGGCTACCATCGCTTATTCTCAAACCGGAAGAGAAATGGAAGCTACAAACGCTAAAAACATGTTAAAAGCTGCATTCTCTGTCGAAAGCACAGAATGGAAGGACTACATCAATCTGCTGCAAGGAACCGGAGGCACTTATCCATATTACCGCCTGCTGAACTTACCCATCGAGCAGACTGGATTCGACCTCAATAAACATTTCTATTTACCCATTCCTCAAACTGCGCTCAACGCTTATCCAGGAATGAAACAGAACCCTGGATATTGATTCTCTCTTTAATCTCTCTAACACAAAAAATCCCAGCCGGAAATTCCGACTGGGATTTACTTTATATCTGCAAGGGAAAGATTACATCATACCGCCCATGCCACCCATTCCCGGAGCAGCCATCGGCATTTCAGGCTTTTCTTCCTTCTTCTCTACAATGACACACTCTGTAGTCAGGAACATACCTGCGATAGAAGCGGCATTTTCCAATGCTACACGAGTAACCTTTGCAGGGTCAACTACACCAGCTGCGTGCAAGTGTTCGTACACATCTGTACGGGCATTGTAACCGAAGTCGCCTTTACCTTCACGTACTTTCTGTACTACGACCGCACCTTCCTTACCCGCGTTAGCTACAATCTGACGAAGCGGTTCTTCGATAGCGCGCTTGATAATTTCAATACCAGTAGTTTCATCTGCATTGTCACCTTTCAAGCCTTCCAACGCATCGATGGCACGGATGTAAGTTACACCACCACCCGGTACGATACCTTCTTCGATAGCGGCACGAGTAGCACACAAGGCATCATCTACACGGTCTTTCTTTTCCTTCATTTCTACTTCGCTGGCAGCACCTACGTAAAGAACTGCTACACCACCTGACAATTTAGCCAGACGTTCCTGCAATTTTTCCTTATCGTAGTCAGAAGTAGAGTTCTTGATTTCAGCCTTGATCTGGTTGATACGTTCCTGAATCAATTCCTTCTGGCCTGCACCGTTTACGATAGTAGTATTTTCCTTAGAAACAGTTACCTTGTCGCAAGTACCCAACATTTCGAGTGTAGCCTGTTCCAGTTTCAGACCTTTTTCTTCGCTGATAACTACACCGCCGGTCAATACGGCAATATCTTCCAGCATAGCCTTACGACGGTCGCCGAAGCCCGGAGCCTTCACAGCACAAATCTTCAACTGACCACGCAGACGGTTAACTACCAAAGTAGTCAATGCTTCGCTGTCTACATCTTCTGCGATAACCAACAAAGGACGTCCGCTCTGTACAGCCGGTTCCAAAATAGGCAAGAAATCTTTCAAGTTAGAAATCTTCTTATCGTAAATCAGGATATACGGATGTTCCATCACGCATTCCATCTTTTCAGTATCAGTTACAAAGTAAGCAGACAAGTAACCACGGTCAAACTGCATACCTTCTACCACGCCGATTGTAGTATCTGTACCCTTAGCTTCTTCGATAGTGATGACACCGTCTTTAGAAACCTTACGCATAGCATCAGCAATCAATTTACCGATAACCGGGTCATTGTTGGCAGAAACGGTTGCCACCTGTTCAATCTTGTCGTAGTTATCACCTACTGTTTCAGACTGAGCCTTGATAGATTCAACCACCTTTGCCACTGCCTTGTCAATACCACGTTTCAAATCCATCGGATTTGCACCGGCAGTAACGTTCTTCAAACCAACACCTACGATTGACTGAGCCAATACAGTAGCAGTAGTTGTACCGTCACCTGCATCATCACCCGTCTTAGAAGCAACTGATTTTACCAGCTGAGCACCTGTATTCTGGAACGGATCGCTTAATTCTACTTCTTTGGCTACAGTTACACCATCCTTTGTAATATGAGGAGCACCGAACTTCTTTTCGATGATTACGTTACGACCTTTCGGGCCCAGTGTTACTTTCACTGCATTAGCCAGTTCGTCTACACCTTTTTTCAACTGATCGCGAGCGTCAATGTTGAAGAGAATATCTTTTGCCATAGTGAATTTCCTTTCTAATTTTATTCGTTAATTACCTAAATTATCCCAAAACTGCCAGTACATCGCTCTGACGCATCATCAAATACTTCACACCTTCATATTCGATTTCAGTACCAGAATATTTTCCATATAATACAGTATCACCCACTTTCAAGACCATTTCTTCGTCTTTTGTGCCGTGACCCACTGCTACTACTTCACCCTGCAACGGTTTTTCTTTTGCTGTGTCAGGAATAATGATACCGCCGATTGTTTTTTCTTCTGCAGGAGCCGGAAGAATCAGGACTCTGTCTGCTAATGGTTTAATGTTCATAATGCTATAATTTAGTTTATATTTTATCGTTTGCCAAATGCGTTAAAGCACCTATCTTTCTACGAAAAGCGTGCCAAAGTAAAAGACTGACATTTTGACATAAGCAAACTGACAAGAACGACCTCTCCACTGACAGTTCTGGCACCCGATCTTGCACGCAAACAAAATCCATTATTGGAGATATATCGAAAAATAACTATCTTTACCACCTGAACCTAACATAATAAATATATGAACAGACCTTTAAAAACACTTACTTTAGCCACTGCACTTTCCTGCACAATGGCTACGGGATGGGCTTCTATTTTCACACAAGCACCCGATCAACAAAACAATGACTACGAAATGTTTATGGAAAAAATCCGCAATACGACTATTAAAAACCCTTCCATAGACAAAAATCTAGTCTTGTTTCAAGAAAACGGTTCATTTAGTGACATTGATTATGATGATACTCAAATGACCAACTGGACTCCTATCAAACACATAGAACGTTTGTCCGATTTCGTCTATGCATATACCAACGAAAAGAACAAATACTATCAGAATGAAGATTTATACCAGAAAATCGTCAAAGGACTGGAATACTGGTATGATGTAGATTCTGAAAGTGATAATTGGTGGCACAATCAGATTTCTGAACCACAGAAACTCGGTGTACTGCTCATTCAAATGCGTACCGGAAAAAACCAGATTCCACAAGCATTAGAAACAAAAATATTGAAACGAATTCAAGAAACAGGCGGAGACCCGGCTAAATGGACAGGCGCCAACCGTACCGACATTGCTCTACACTGGATTTACCGTTCTTGCCTGACACAGAATGAAGCCGATTTGAAAACGGCTATCGATAACGTTTTCAATCCGGTGGTATATACCACGGAAGAAGGATTCCAACATGATAACAGTTATTTCCAACATGGAGAACAATTGTATATTGGAGGTTATGGAGATGAGATACTCAAAGGTGTCACTCAAGTGGCTTCCTATGCATTAGGAACGCAGTATCAACTTGATAAAGAGAAAGTTGAGCTACTCAGCAAGTTCATGCGCGAAACTTATTATCGTACCGTACGTGGTCAGAACATGTCATTCGATGTAGTAGGACGAAGTGTCAGCCGACCGGGATTACTAAACAAACGAACCACTGCCACTTACGCCCAGCGAATGATAGACATCGATCCAACTCATGCCGATGAATATAAGGCCATCATCGCACGTCTGAATCGAAAGCAGCCAGCCGATTATCAGGTAACAGCTTCACATACCCATTATTTCCGTGGTGACTACTCATTACATGTGCGTCCTCAGTATAACTTTGACGTACGTTTGGCTTCTACACGCACCAAGAAATGTGAATACGGCAACAAAGAAAATCTGAAAACCTATTTCATGTCCGACGGATGTACCAATATTACGCAAACAGGAGATGAATACTTTAACATCTTCCCTGTATGGAACTGGTGCCATATTCCGGGTACAACTGCTCCCCAGCTGGATAAAGTACCAATGGACCCGAAAGCATGGGGTGTGTTAGGAACTTCCACATACGCAGGAGGAGTTTCCGACAGCATTTATGGAGCTACAGCATACGCCTATATGGACACCAATCCTGAAGTAAACACCGGGGCTAAAAAAAGCTGGTACTTCTTTGATAACGAAGTAGTATGTCTGGGAGCTGGTATCCAGTCCACTTCTACTTATCCGGTTCACACCACTGTCAACCAATGTTTCTTGAAAGACGACATTTTGGTCAACAAAACCGGTAAAGAAGAAAGCGTAGCAAACGGAAGCTATACATTGCAAGCACCTCAATGGGTATTGCATGACAAAATCGGTTATTTCTTCCCACAGAAAGAAGAAGTATTCCTGACAGCCCAGACACAAACCGGACGCTGGTATGACATCAACACCAGCAAGTCGAAAAAGGAAGAAAAGATGGATGTCTTCACATTAGGTATCAATCACGGTGTCGGCCCGAAAGACGGTTCATACGCCTACATTGTCGTATCGGGAAAGACTTCAGCCAAAGAAATGGATGCCTACCAGAAAGAAAAGGCCATCGAAATCTTGTCAAATAACGCAAAGATTCAGGCTGTCCGCAACACCAAACTGAATGTCTGGATGGTGACTTTCTTCGAAGCAGGTACCTTCAAACATAAAGAACTGAGTGTAACCGTAGACAAGCCTTGCGTGCTGATGGTAAAAGACATCACTGCCAAATCGGCCAACCTGCACATAGCCGACCCGGGACAAACCCAGTCGCCCATCCAGGTGGAACTAAAAATCGGAAAGAAGCAACAAACTCTCACTGCCGATTTCAGCCAGACAGGAATCTATGCAGGAGCCACCAAACAATACACTGTAAAACTTTAATTTCAATATGAGATAAAAAAGCTCCATGGCACTTGACTGAATGCCATGGAGCTTTTTCTTTAGACTCATTCTTCCGTCTCCGAAAACAAGCCCCTTGCCGGAGGAGATACAATATCCTTGTCAGCTTCCTGACGCAAACGGGAAGAAAATTTCTTTTTCGAAGTAATTCCTAGTTCCGTCAGCATATCTGCCTGCCGAATCAGGTTGCCTTTCCCTTGCGAAAGTTGTCCTAAAGCATTCTTATAAGCCATGGAAGCCGCCTGCAACGTATCCCCAATTTTCTCGAACGTTTCGGTAAATCCCACAAGTTTCTCATAAAGCACCGTCCCCCGCTTGATGATATCCTGAATATTCTTTACCTGATACTCCCGCTTCCACAAATCCAGCGCCAGTCGTAACGCCGCAATCAGATTCGTGGGACTCATCAACACTACTTTCTTCTGATAGGCATAATTCCAGATGTCCGGATCGGTCTGCAACGCTAGCAGATAAGCCGGCTCGTTCGGTACGAACATCATCACAAAATCCAGTGAAGACACATTGTAGCTGGAATAATCCTTCCGGCTCAACTCATCCACATGCGCCTTCACCGATGCCAGATGCGCTTTCAAATATTGCTCCCGCTGCGCAGCATCCTCACACGCTACATAGCTGGCATAAGCTGTAAGAGATACCTTCGAATCAATAATCACCTGACGGTTGTCCGGATACACCACCAATACATCGGGCTGCATCCGCTGCCCCCATTCATTCTTGAGCGGTTCACCGTGTGCATCTTTCAAAAATTCCTGCCGGAAATATTCTTCCCCTTCCCGCAATCCGGAATTTTCCAGAATGGTTTCCAAAATCATTTCTCCCCAGTTTCCCTGCACTTTGGAATCACCCTTCAAGGCCCGTGTCAGGTTGTTGGCGTCGTCGCTAATCTGCTTGTTCAACTGTATCAGTTCCTTGATACGGTCTTCCAAAGAAAAGCGCTGCTTGGACTCTTTATCGTACACCTCTTCCACCTGATGCTTGAATTCTTTCAAATTCTCTCCGAAAGGTTTCAACAGGTTACTCAAGGTTTCCGAACTAAGCCGGTTAAATGCCTCCGTCTTCTGCTGGAAAATCCGGTTGGCCATATTCTCGAACTCCGTATTCAGTTGCTTCCGTAACTTCTCCACTTCCTCTTTCTGATTCTCCAGACGCTCTTCCAAGTTGCGACGCTCTGCCTGTGAAGTAGCCAGTGCCCGACTAGCCTCTGCCCATTTCCTGGAAAGTTCATCTACTTGTTCACGCAGTCTCTCTGTTTCTTTCCGGTACTGCTCTGTCAGCAATTCAGTACGTTCCTTTTCCGCCTTCAGCAAATCCTGAGCATGCTGTTGGTTCATCTGTAACTCAGATCGCAAAGAAACAGACTTTCTCGCAGCCCACAAATAACCCAGCAGTCCTCCTACTATCACGCCAACAATCAAATATACAAATTCCATATCTTCTGCTAATTTTCGAAACGCCTATAAAAAACACAGGTTTCACGAAACAAAAGTCCGAAGCATCTGCCTCTTCCGTCTCTTCCGTGAAACCTGTGTTCTTTTTATTTATGATTAACGCTCATGCTTATCCGTTGATGGCAGCTACCAGTTCGTCCGGAGTAACCAGCGACTGTTCGCCGCTTGTCATATTCTTCAGCATGACTTTTCCTT
>NZ_DBEXBB010000290.1:0-4329 GCF_048170425.1 Phocaeicola sp. | reverse complement strand
TATTTATCAGAAAAAACTTGTTTTTGCTGTCAAATTTATAAAGAATCCTTTTCTTTTTCCGTGTAGCAGACTTTGAAGTGCATTTCTTTTTCTGCTTTTTCTATGGAAAAAATGAAATAGGTACATATGGCCTTGGTTCAGATTTCATCTTGTGCATTGTAGATTTCAGCCTCAATGAACACAAAATTCCGTTTCTGCTCCTTGATTCTTCCTCTGAGAGTGAGGTGAGAATCGGTCGTGTGGATAGGCTTCAAGTATTGAGTTTCCATGCGTGAAGTAACACCTGCCGTCTGAAGCTTGCGGGCAATTACCCAGGCACATATCTCGTCCAGCAAAGTCGCCTGAATTCCTCCGTGCAGGGTGTTCAGCCAGCCTTGAAAGCGGGCTTCAGGCACCCATTTGCTCACAATCTCGTCTCCGTCTTCATAGAACTCCATTTTCAGGCCCGTCTCGTTGTTGGGCGCACAGCCGAAACAGAAGTATCCTTCCATTCCTTCCCATGGATTGATGATTTTTTCCATGACAGCTAAAATTAGAGGGTATAATCTACGCAGGCACGGTTTTCCTTGGCATCTTTCAGAATGCCTGCTGCGGCTACGTGTGCCGGATGGATGGAATAAGCCTTCACGTCGTCCAGTGTATCAAAACTACTGTCCAGACAGATGTCCCATACTTCTGCCGGATTTTCATTTAGTCCTACATGAATGCCACGGATAAAGGGAATAGTAGCCGGAAGGGCCTCGATGGCAGATTTAAAACGGTTCATAATGTCGGTTTTTTCTGCCTGTGAAAGGGTTTCTTTCAATTTAAATAACACAATGTGCTTGACCATGTTTGTTTGTTTTTATGATTTTCGTATCTTTGAATATTGCAAATATAGAAATTAATTATTGAAACAAGTTATGATTATCATTGGAATTGCAGGAGGAACAGGCTCCGGTAAAACAACTGTAGTGAGAAGGATTATCGAAAGTCTGTCGGAGAATGAAGTGGCAGTGCTTCCGCTTGATTCATATTATAAGGACAGCAGTCATGTGCCCGTGGAAGAACGGCAGAATATCAACTTTGACCATCCTTCGGCGTTCGACTGGGATTTACTCTCCAAGCATATCTCCATGTTGCGTAAGGGAGAAGCCATTGAACAGCCTGTATATTCCTATCTGACCTGTACGCGCCAGAAAGAAACCGTGCATGTAGAACCCCGTAAGGTCATCATTATTGAAGGTATCCTGGCTTTGAGCGACCGAAGGTTGTGCAAGCAGATGGACTTGCGCATCTTTGTAGACGCCGATCCGGACGAACGTCTTATCCGTGTCATCCAGCGGGATGTGATAGAACGCGGACGTACGGCCGAGGCGGTGATGGAACGCTATGTGCGTGTGCTGAAACCCATGCACCTGGAATTTATCGAACCGGCCAAGCGAGTTGCCGACCTGATTGTGCCGCAAGGAGGTCATAATGAAAAGGCCATCGAGATTCTGAAGATGTACATTGAACGAATCGTATACAAATGAAAGGCTGGATAACGGGGCTGTGCTGTGTGCTGGCCCTTTTGTTTTTTTCGTGTACTTCGAAGAAAAAAACGGAAGAGAGTGGCGTCGATTTGCCGCAGATTCAGGAAAAAAAGGAACTGGTGGTGCTGACCGTAAACAGTTCCGTATCTTACTTTAATTACCGTGGTGAGCCCATGGGATTCCAGTACGAACTGGCCCAGCAGTTTGCCAAGTCACTTGGGGTGGATTTGAAAGTGAAAGTCGTGAAAGACGAAGAACAGCTGGTCAGCAGTCTGCTTAATGGAGAAGGTGATTTGGTGGCATACAACCTGATTATTACCAATCCGTTGAAAGACAGCCTGATTTATTGTGGAGAGGAAGACATTGCGCGCCAGGTAATTGTGCAGAGAAGAGGAAAGAAGGCTTTGAAAGACGTAACGGAACTGGTAGGAAAGAAAGTCTATGTTAACTCCGGGAAATACCGTACCCGTTTGGAGAATCTGAACCGCGAACTGGGAGGGGGAATCGATATTTGTGAGATTTCCTCCGACAGTGTGTCTTCGGAAGACCTGATTACCTGGGTGGCAGAGGGGCGCATAGACTATACGGTAGCCACAGATGAGATTGCCCGCATCAACCGTACCTATTATCCGGTACTCGACATCAACCTGGCCATTAGCTTCGACCAGCGTTCTTCGTGGGCTGTGCGGAAAACTTCGCCTTTGCTGGCAGAGGCCGCTGATAAATGGCATCGCGAAAACATCAATTCACCGGAGTTTCGTGCCAGCGCCCGCCGTTATTTTGAACTGGCCAAGCGTCCCGCACACGGAGCCATTCTTTCTGTGAAAGACGGTAAGATTTCCCACTACGATGATTTGTTCCGGCATTATGCCAAGGAAATCGGCTGGGACTGGCGTTTGTTAGCTTCACTGGCCTATACCGAATCGAACTTCAATCCTGATGTGGTATCATGGGCCGGAGCCAAAGGGCTGATGCAGCTGATGCCGGCTACGGCACGTGCTATGGGAGTGCCGCCGGGCAAAGAGCAGGACCCGGAGGAGAGCATCAAGGCTGCCGTAAAATACATTGCCGGAATGCAGCGTACGTTTAGTAAGGTTACAGACAAGGAGGAACAGGCAAAGTTCATTCTGGCCGCCTATAATTCCGGTATCGGTCATGTGACCGATGCCATGGCACTGGCAGAGAAGTATGGGCGCAACCGCTATATCTGGGAGCACCATGTGGCCCACTTTATGCTGCTGAAAAGCAATAAAGAATATTATCAAGACCCTGTCTGCAAAAATGGTTATGCCAGAGGCAGCGATACCTATGAATTTGTGCGTGAGATTCTGGCACGGGCGGAGGTTTACCGGCAGAAGATAAAGAAGTAAGTATCTGTCAAGTTTGATTGTATGAAGAGCCTGAAGTTTTTGCGGAAGCTTCAGGCTCTTTTCTATGTTTTCTGTTGCGAAAACTTATGTTTTTCAGTGCGGAAAAGTAGGTTTCTCTATCGGGAACTATAAGGCTCATGTGTGGAAGACATAGAAGGGTTTTGGGTAGTCAGCTCTTTTCTTCGGGAGGTTTTAAGATACAACAACGAGGAGTTGCTTACATAAATGTTCTTCTGATTATTCGAGGTGTCTGTAATTAAAATAAGATAAGCGGATAATTAAAATACGTTTTTCGTTTGCTGCACGTAGTTTTGCGAACAACAAGCAATTGAGGTGAAAATGGTAAAAAAGAATTACTCGGAAGAATCGGAAGAACAGGAAAAGATGGCTCGCTTTGCTAAGGCCATGGGGCATCCGGTCCGCATTGCCATACTTCTGTTTTTGGCTTCGCAGGAGTGTTGCTTTTTGGGAGACATATGAAGAATTGCCCATAGCCAAGGCGACGGTGTCGCAACACTTAAAGGAGCTGAAAGAAGCTGGACTTATTCAAGGAGGGGTTGAAGCACCTAAGGTGAGGTATTGCATCCACAAGGAGAACTGGGAACTGGCCAAAAGAATGTTTGCCGATTTCCTGAGCCAGCCGGTGTGTAAAAAAAGGGGATTGCTGCGAGTAAGTCCTTTTTTGTCGAATATGTTCGTTGTTTTACGAATTACTAATAGAGGATAATTACTTAAAAAGAAGAATGCAGGTATGGAAGTTAAAGTTCTGGGGTCGGGTTGCGCAAAGTGCAAGACCACCTAATGTAATTGAAAAAGTAATCAAGGAAAATAACCTGGACGTGAAACTGACCAAGGTGGACGACATCATGGAAATGGTGAACTACCACATCATGACGACTCCTGCCGTGGTGGTAGACGAAGTAGTGAAGATGAAAGGACAGGTTCCGACCGAAAGTGATGTGAAGAAGCTTTTAGGAATCGGATAAACAAGAGGATTGATTCAGAAGCGGCAGAAATGACCTTCAAGGCAGCTACCGCTTTTAGCAAGCGTCTTCCTTTATTGTGCGTGATGCCTGAAGATTGTCTTGTTTATATCCTGATAGGTATCGGTGCGTTTATGCACGGCTTTGTGCCCGAAGGATTTTTTGAGCAATACATGTCGAAGGAGAACTGGTTTGCCGTACCGCTTTCGGTCATTCTTGCCGTGCCGATGTATGCCAATGCGGCAGGCATTGTGCCGGTCATCGAGGTATTCGTGGCCAAAGGTATTCCTATGGGTACAGCCATCGCTTTCGTGATGGCCGTGGTGGGGCTTTCACTTCCGGAAGCGACTTTGCTGAAAAAAGTGATGACGTGGCGGCTGATTGCGATATTCTTCGGAACGGTGGCTTTCTTCATTATCTTGTCGGGTTATTTGTTTAATTTTGTTCTTTAATTTATCATTG
>NZ_DBEXBB010000289.1:0-6895 GCF_048170425.1 Phocaeicola sp. | reverse complement strand
CTTAACCTGATAAAAACATCGTTATGAAAAAATTATTTTTGATTTTAGGCATACTAATTGCCCAATGCACAATAAATATGGCACAAGTTCCTACGCTGCTTCCTGATTACCCTATTACAAAAGGCGTATCTGCACCTTTCGCCGGCTTTATAAGAAACTGGCTAATTGTGGGGGGAGGTTGCAATTTCCCGACAATTCCTGCAGCCGAAGGAGGAAAAAAAGCCTATTACAATCAATGCTATGCACTGGATATTCATGCCGCATCTCCTCGTTGGACAAGAATATCTGATCTTCCCTGTTCCGTAGCTTATGGTTGCAGTGTAGAAACACCTCAGGGACTAGTCTGCATTGGGGGAATGAATGCAGATTCTTGTCTGACCAGCGTATTCCGGATTCAAAAAGATCCTTCCTCTGAAAGCTTTCGAATCCACCAGCTACCTTCTCTTCCTGAAACAATAGACAACGCCTCCGCCACAATGTTGAATGAATGTATCTACATCACAGGAGGAAATCAACAACTGCGACAAAACGCATTATACAAACTGGACTTAAAAACATGTGACAGATGGCAAAAATTATCTTCCTTCCCTGGACCTCAACGAGTACAACCTATTCTGGTCAATGATGGAAAGAAGCTTTATTTGATTGGAGGTTTTCAAGCCCCATCGGATTCTTCTACCAGTATCCTTTCACATGACATATTATGTTATACTCCAAAAACTGACCGTTGGGAATACGATTCTCACATTCCTTATCAGGGAAACAAAGAAAAACGTTGCATGGCAGGAGGTAGCGGTGTGCAGACAGACACACATCTTATCCTGACAGGAGGAGTTAATTATCACATCTTCAAAAACGCACTGGATGGAAAAGCAGGAAAAGATTATTTAACCCACTCCCCCTCTTGGTACAAATTTAATAATGATATCCTATTCTATGACTTTATCCATAAAACATGGAATATAGAGACAAACATTTCAGGTATGGCACGTGCTGGAGGCATCCTTTTGCATCGTGAAGGTTATTTATATATGATATGCGGAGAAATAAAACCAGGCATACGTACACAAAAAATTACAGTTTATCCTCTCAAAGAAGAAGAATAATTTCAAAATAGCACATAAAACCTTGTGATATAAAAATTATATCCTTATTTTTGTGATTATTAAATAAACTAATTTATTAAATACAATATTATGGAAAAGATTATTGGCCTAATTGATGCTCCGTTTACCCCGTTTTATGAGAATGGTGAAGTAAACTACGAACCTATTGCTGCTTATGCAAAAATGTTAGCAAAAAACGGACTGAAAGGTGTGTTTATCAATGGTTCATCGGGTGAAGGCTACATGCTGACCGAAGAAGAACGTATGAAACTGGCAGAAGAATGGGTGAAAGCCGCTCCCGAAGGTTTCAAGGTAATTGTACACGTAGGAAGCTGCTGCGTAAAGGCAAGCAAGATGCTGGCCGAACACGCCCAGAAAATTGGTGCATGGGGTATCGGCGCCATGGCTCCTCCATTCCCGAAAATCGGCCGTATTGAAGAACTGGTGAAATACTGTGAGGAAATCGCAGCAGGCGCGCCGGACCTTCCTTTCTATTATTATCACATTCCGGCATTCAACGGTGCTTTCCTGCCGATGGTAGAATTACTGAAAGCTGTAGATGGACGTATTCCTAACTTTGCTGGTATCAAATATACATACGAAAGCATTTACGAATATAACCAGTGCCGCTTGTACAAGAACGGAAAATTCGACATGCTGCACGGACAGGATGAAACCATTCTCCCATCATTGGCTATGGGCGGTGCACAAGGTGGTATCGGCGGTACAACCAACTATAACGGAATCAACCTGGTGGGCATCATCGATGCATGGAAAGCAGGTGACCTCGAAAAGGCCCGCGAATTGCAGAACTTCTCTCAGGATGTGATTAACGTGATTTGTCACTATCGAGGTAATATCGTAGGCGGCAAACGAATCATGAAGCTCATCGGGCTGGACTTGGGTAAGAACCGTACTCCGTTCCAGAATATGACAGACGAAGAAGAAGCACGCATGAAGGCAGAACTGGAAGCCATCAACTTCTTTGACCGTTGCAACAAATTCTAAATCCACTCTTATGTCTATAGAAACTTACGCTAAATATTGGGCCGAGAACTACAAGGAAGATCTCATCCACAACATCATGCCATTCTGGCTAAAGAATGGCCTTGACAAGGAACACGGTGGCATATACACCTGCGTGGCACGCGACGGCCAGTTAATTGACACCACAAAATCGGTCTGGTTTCAGGGACGTTTTGCTTTCATCTGCTCGTACGCATATAACAACATCGAAAAAAATCCTGAATGGCTGGATGCGGCCAAGCTTACACTCGACTTTATTGAAAAGCATTGCTTCGATACTGATGGAAGAATGTATTTTGAAGTAGCTGCAGACGGAACTCCGCTCCGGAAAAGGCGATATGTATTTTCTGAAAGCTTTGCCGCCATTGCCATGTCGGAATATGCACTGGCTACCGGTAATAAGGAATATGCCCAAAAAGCACTTGACCTGTTCAAGCGCATGCGCCGCTTCCTGAATACTCCAGGTATACTTGAACCGAAATATTTACCTGCGGTTCAGGCACAAGGCCATTCCATCACGATGATTATGGTTAATGTGGCTTCCAGCATTAAGAAAGTGATTTCAGATCCGGAGCTCGACGCACAGATCGAAGAATCCATTCATGCATTGAAAAACTATTTCATGCACCCAGAATTCAAGGCTTTACTGGAAACGGTTGGTCCTAAAGGAGAGTTTATCGATACAATGAATGGCCGTACCATCAATCCGGGACATTGCATCGAGACCTCCTGGTTCTTGTTCGATGTAGCACATAACATGAACGACAACAAAGGACTCATCGACATGGCTCTGACCATCCTTGACTGGTCCTGGGAATGGGGATGGGACAAACAGTATGGCGGCATCATCAACTTCAAGGATTGCAAGAATCTTCCTCCCCAGGATTATTCACAAGACATGAAATTCTGGTGGCCGCAGACTGAAGCCATCATTGCCAACCTGTATGCATATAAACTGACCAAGGACGAGAAATACCTGAAACGTCACAAACAAATCAGTGACTGGACGTATGCTCATTTCCCTGACAGTGAATTTGGAGAATGGTACGGGTACCTGCACCGTGACGGAACAGTAGCCCAGCCGGCGAAGGGCAACCTCTTTAAAGGCCCTTTCCATATTCCAAGAATGATGATAAAGGGATATACATTATGTAAAGAAATACTTGCCGGAGAATAATCCGGCAAGTTACATTGCTAACTGAATAACCATAATATATGAAAAACTCAAAAATTTATCCGTGGATTGTTGTAGGCCTGTTATGGGGGGTAGCATTGCTTAACTATATGGACCGACAAATGCTAAGCACCATGAAAGATGCAATGCAGGTCGACATTGTAGAATTACAATCGGCTACCAATTTCGGCTACCTGATGGCAATCTTTCTCTGGATTTACGCACTGATGAGTCCAGTTTCGGGTATCATAGCCGACCGTTTGAGCCGTAAATGGCTGATTGTAGGAAGTTTGTTTGTATGGTCATCCGTAACCTATCTGATGGGAATAGCCGAAACCTTCAACCAAGTGGTCTGGCTGCGCGCCTTAATGGGAGTAAGCGAAGCACTTTATATTCCTGCCGGACTTTCCTTGATTGCAGACTACCACACCGGAAAATCCCGCTCTTTAGCCGTAGGCATCCACATGACCGGCCTGTACACAGGTCAGGCTGTCGGAGGATTCGGAGCGACTGTAGCTGCCGCTTTTTCCTGGCACACCACTTTCCATTGGTTCGGTATCATCGGAATTGCCTATGCTGTAATTCTGATGTTATTCTTACATGACAAAAAAACAGAGATTCTTCCTACAGAAAAACTGCAAGCCAATCCACAAAAAGAGAAAGAGAGCGTCTTTACCAGTCTGAAATCCTTGCTGACCAATGTAGCTTTCTGGGTAATCCTGCTCTACTTTGCAGCTCCAAGCCTTCCTGGATGGGCTACCAAAAACTGGCTTCCGACCTTGTTTGCTGAAAACCTTGATTTACCCATGTCACAAGCCGGACCTATCTCTACTATAACCATCGCCGTGTCTTCGTTCATCGGAGTCCTAATCGGCGGTCCTTTATCAGATAAGTGGGTACAGAAAAATTTACGCGGACGCGTATATACCGGAGCCATCGGTTTGGGATTGACCATCCCGTCACTACTTTTATTAGGATTCGGACATAATCTGGTAGCAGTAGTAGGTGCCGGACTGCTGTTTGGTATCGGCTATGGAATTTTTGATACTAATAACATGCCTATCCTCTGTCAGTTTGTATCTCGCAAACAACGGGCTACTGCCTATGGAGTGATGAATATGATTGGTGTATCTGCCGGTGCTTTCATTACTCACCTTTTAGGACGATGGGGTGATAGCGGCAATTTAGGAGCCGGTTTTGCCATGCTAGCTATCGTGGTGGCTATTGCTCTTGGCGTACAGTTGTATTTCTTACGTCCTAAAACTGACAATATGGAATAACTAAAAACTTTTATATATTATGATTGTTTCCAATTTACAAAATAGTAGCAGAATCGAACCGCTACATCCTTTATTTAAACAATTGTTCGATTACGTAAAGAATCACGACTTACTGCATACACCATGTGGAAGAATAGAACTGGATGGAGATAACCTGTTTATCAACAACGTAAATCCCACATGCGTGAAAGAAGCTGAGCAGGTTCTGGAAGTACATCGTGACTACATTGATATACATATCCTCCTGGAAGGGAAAGAACGTATCGGTTGGAAAGCCATTGAAGATGTAAACCAACTGAAACAAGCATATCAGGAAGAAGGTGATTGCGCACTCTATTCAGATGTACCCACCACCTTTGTTGATTTACTTCCCGGACAATTTGCTATCGTATATCCGGAAGATCCACATGCACCTGTAATCGGAGAAGGGAAAATAAGAAAACTAATAGCAAAAGTAAAAATCTAAACCAGCAACTGCATTATGAAAAAACTATTATCCTTATGTATCGGAATGCTTTCCATCGGTCTGCACGCTGCTGATACTGTTTTTGTAAAAACTCCACAAGTACCTATATTAATAGAAAGACATGATAATGTCTTGGCTTATCTGCGTCTCGATGCCAAAGAAACAAAGACCCTTGACAATGTCACTATCTCGTTCGACAAGAACGTACCTTTGTCACAAATCAAAGCTATTAAATTGTATTATGGAGGAACAGAAGCCCCACAAGACAGAGGAAAAAAACGCTTTGCTCCCGTAGAATACATTTCCAGCAACAATCCGGGACAAACCCTTTCGGCTAATCCGTCCTATTCTATAAAAAAAGCAGAAGCAACACCTAAGAGCAATACTCTAACACTCGAAGGAAAACAAAACCTCTTTCCTGGATATAATTTCTTCTGGATTAGCATAGAAATGCAGCCTACCGCTTCACTACATACAAAAATCTGTGCAGAAGTAACTCAAGTAAAAGGTGACGGAAAAATTATACCTACAAAAAGTACAACTAAACAAAAAGTCGTACAAAGAATGGCAGTAGGAGTTCGCCATGCAGGTGATGACGGTTCAGCCGCTTTCCGTATACCCGGACTGGTTACTACAAACAAAGGCACTTTGTTGGGTGTATACGATGTACGTTACAACAGCAGTGTAGATTTACAAGAACATATCGACATAGGTCTCAGCCGCAGTACAGATGGAGGAAAAACATGGGAGAAAATGCGCTTGCCTCTATCGTTCAAAGAATACGGTGGACTTCCTTCAGCTCAGAATGGTGTAGGTGACCCTTCTATCTTAGTAGACACCAAAACTAACACTGTATGGATTGTAGCAGCATGGACGCACGGAATGGGTAACCAGAGAGCATGGTGGAGTTCACATCAGGGAATGGACTTGAACCATACCGCTCAATTGGTACTCGCCAAAAGTACAGATGATGGAAAGACCTGGTCAGAACCAATCAATATCACAGAACAGGTGAAGCTTCCGGAATGGTATTTTTTATTGCAAGGACCGGGACGAGGCATCACAATGGAAGATGGTACATTGGTATTCCCCATTCAGTTTATCGACAAAACCCGAATCCCCAATGCGGGTATCATGTATAGCAAAGACCGTGGAGAAACATGGACCATACACCACCATGCACGTACAAACACTACGGAAGCACAAGTGGCAGAGCTTGAGCCGGGCACTTTAATGTTGAACATGAGAGACAACCGAGGAGGAAGCCGCGCTGTATATACTACCAAAGATTTAGGTAAAACTTGGAAAGAACACGAATCATCTCGTACTGCCTTAATAGAACCCGTATGCATGGCTAGTCTGATTAGTGTAAAAGCGAAAGACAATGTATTGGGTAAAGACCTTTTAATTTTCTCCAACCCCAATTCAACAAATGCCCGCAAAGACATGACAATTAAAATCAGCATGGATGGAGGAAATACCTGGAGTCCGGAACATCAGCTTCTGTTAGATGAAGGATACAATTGGGGATATTCCTGCCTGACAATGATAGATAAAGAAACTATCGGTATACTATATGAAAGCAGTGTAGCTCACATGACTTTCCAAAGCATTAAGCTAAGAGACATTATAAAATAATTTATTATATAAAGATTTCAATAAAAGAAGGGATATCAATTATGATATCCCTTCTTTTATGGCTGAATATCAGCATATATAAATAATATTTTTATCATTATACGTATAATCAGAACCATAATAACCGAAATTCAGCTTTATAAACTATCGGCAAAAACAGAAATACAATCCAAATAAAATCGGCATTTCATAAAATATTTTATCA
>NZ_DBEXBB010000288.1:0-5226 GCF_048170425.1 Phocaeicola sp. | reverse complement strand
ACACAGATAAAAAAGACGGTGAAGAAGAGGGTTTGAACCACTTCTTCACCGTCTTTTTTATCTAGACTTAATATTCTACAATCAGTTCACTTTCAAGCTGTAGCTTTCTATGCCATCAGAATGAATCACTTTTTCCAGCTTCAAATCAAATATCAATACAGAATTGGCTGGAATAGATGACTGACTTTGCGTACCATATCCAAGGGCTGCCGGAATATACAATTCCACACGTTCTCCCTCTTTCATTCGTTGCAATGCGGTAATCCAACCTACAATCAATCCATCATTTGTCTGATTGGCCTGTAATGCAAAATGAGTAGGCACGTGTATCACCGTATTCAGTTCTCCCGTATAGTTCTGATCAAATACGGTTCCATTAATCAACTTTCCACGATAGTACACACTCACACTATCTGTGAACAAGGGGGTCAATCCTCCCTCTTCTCCCGGTTCCAGAATCTTCATGTATACAGAATCACTCACACTGGCAGGGGTTTCATATGGGTTGGTAACAACCGTACCGCCTAACCCCGGGGACGTACTTTCATTCGCAATTTTATAATTCTGGTATATTTCCCATTTTCCATCCACATTTGCACGGGCTACCTCCGCAATAGAATCTATATAGTGTTCGTTACGGACTTGCCAGTTCGCATACGGGTCTTCCACTGTGGTATCTTCCGCACACGACATAAAGCCGAAAGAAAGAGAAAACAGCAAGGCTATCAGCCAAAATAGGTTCTTGTTCATGTAGTTTAATTTATTACTGCAATGTTTTCAGCAAGCTGGTGATGCTTACCTTGTCTGCAATGATATTATTCAAATCTGCAATAGCCACACGTTCCTGTTCCATAGTGTCACGGTTACGCAGGGTTACGCAGTTATCTTCCAATGTCTGGTGGTCGATGGTGATACAGTACGGAGTACCGATAGCATCCTGACGACGGTAACGCTTTCCGATAGAATCTTTTTCATCGTACTGGCAGTTGAAGTGGAACTTCAGGTCGTTCACGATTTCACGAGCCTTTTCAGGCAGACCGTCTTTCTTCACCAACGGCATGACAGCCAGTTTCACCGGTGCCAAAGCAGCAGGCAATTTCAAGACCACACGTGTTTCACCATTTTCCAGTTTTTCTTCATGATAAGCCGCACTCATCACGCTCAGGAACATACGGTCTACACCGATTGAAGTTTCAATGACATACGGAGTATAACTTTCGTTGATTTCCGGATCGAAATACTTGATGCTCTTTCCTGAGAATTTTTCATGCTGGCTCAAGTCGAAGTTAGTACGTGAGTGGATACCTTCTACTTCCTTGAATCCGAACGGCATCAGGAATTCAATATCTGTAGCCGCATTGGCATAATGGGCCAGTTTTTCATGGTCATGATAACGATAGTGATCGTCACCGAATCCCAGTGCCTTATGCCATTTCAAACGGATTTCTTTCCATTTCTTGAACCAGTCAAGTTCTGTTCCCGGTTTTACGAAGAACTGCATTTCCATCTGTTCAAACTCACGCATACGGAAGATGAACTGACGAGCCACAATTTCATTACGGAAAGCCTTACCAATCTGTGCTATACCGAACGGAATCTTCATACGACCTGTCTTCTGCACGTTCAGGTAGTTCACGAAAATACCCTGAGCGGTTTCCGGACGCAGGTACACCTTCATGGCACCGTCGGCAGTAGAACCCATTTCTGTAGTAAACATCAGGTTGAACTGACGAACTTCTGTCCAGTTCTTTGTTCCAGAAATCGGACATACGATTTCTTCATCCAGAATAATCTGACGAAGTTCATTCAGGTCGTTGGCATTCATTGCCTTTGCAAAACGTTCATGCAACGCATCACGTTTTGCCTGATGTTCCAATACACGCGCATTCGTGCTACGGAACTCTTCTTCATTGAATGCCTCTCCGTATTTTTTGGCAGCCTTCGCTACTTCCTTATTGATTTTCTCGTCGTATTTGGCAATCTGGTCTTCAATCAAGACATCGGCACGGTAGCGCTTCTTCGAATCACGGTTGTCAATCAGAGGGTCATTGAACGCATCTACGTGACCGGAAGCCTTCCAGATAGTAGGATGCATGAAGATAGCAGAATCAATACCTACGATGTTGTCGTGCAACAGCACCATGCTCTGCCACCAGTATTGTTTGATATTGTTTTTCAGTTCCACACCGTTCTGACCGTAATCATATACGGCTCCCAGCCCATCATAAATATCACTTGACGGGAATACAAAACCATATTCTTTACAATGTGAAACAAGTTTCTTGAAAACGTCTTCTTGTGCCATTTTTCCTATTATTTTGTTTTTTTCTACTTAAATGTCTATTAATAGGGCACAAAGATACGGATTTATCAATAAAAAAGCATGATAGGTGTATTAATTTATCTTATGAGTTATTTCTTCCCCTCTGTCTCGTTCACGTCTATCACAAGTCCGTCATATGTCAGAAACACATTTTCCGGTAATTGTTCCTGCACTTCTGCATGCAAGCCTACCTGATGGCTCATGTGGATAAAATAAGTTTTCCTTGCAGCTATACGGGCTGTCTGCTCCAGTGCCTCGGACAAGGACTGATGCGTCCAATGAGGTTCCACACGCAAAGCATTCATCACCAGACAATCCAATCCTTTCAGGTACTCGTATGAACTTTCAGGAAGGTGTAACATATCTGTAATCCAGGCCATTTTTCCAATACGGAACCCCATAATCGGAAGCTTTCCATGCATTACGCGGAAAGGAATGACCTCCACTTGATCTCCTGCTACATTGGACACCACGAACGGTTCGCCTTCTTTAATATAATTCAATGGAATATGAGGAACTCCGGGATAAAGATTTTCCGCAAAACAATAGGGCATCCGGTTCTTCAAGCGAGTGGCTGTATAATCTTCCGCATACACCGGAATGTCACGAAACTTACAGAAAGGCCGCAAATCGTCCAGACCACCCACATGGTCATAATGTTCATGGGTAATCAGCACTCCGTCTATCGCACGAAAATCATTCAGCCGAAGCATCTGTTCGCGAAAATCCGGACCACAGTCGATAAGAATGCGTACTCCGTTTACTTCTACCAGACCGGAACAGCGCAAACGGTTGTCACGCGGGTCGGAACTTGTACATACCTTACAAGTACATCCCATTTGTGGTACTCCTATGGACGTCCCGCTTCCTAAAATTGTTATTTTCATTGTTTTACTCCAATAAAGTTCACTTCCGGATGAATAGCCACTCCAAATTTTTCTTTCACAGAACGAACGACTTCTTCTGCCAGTTTTACGACTTCACTTCCTGTAGCTCCTCCCAGATTCACCAACACCAATGCCTGCTTGTCGTGCACTCCGGCATTTCCCAGCCGTTTGCCCTTCCAGCCGCAACGGTCAATCATCCATCCTGCAGGAATTTTTACACGGTCGTCACCTACTTTATAAAAAGGCATACCAGGATATTCCTTGAGCAAATCTTCAAATTGTGCAAGCGGAACAATGGGATTCATAAAGAAACTGCCGGCATTTCCAATCTTTTCCGGATCAGGAAGTTTAGCTTCACGGATACGTATGATTACACGACGAAGTTTTTCCAATGACAAATCTCCTTCCACCTTCTCCAGTTCGGACCGGATATTTCCATAATCCAGATGAAATTCCGGCTGTTTTTTCAAGCGATAAGTGACATAAATCACGATGTAAAGTCCTTTCAACTCCCGTTTAAATACACTTTCACGGTATGCATATCCACACTCACTTTGCTTGAAAAGACGAGTGGTTCCATCATTCACCGCTACCGTTTCGACCGACACAATCAAATCCTTAGCTTCTACTCCATATGCTCCGATATTCTGTACAGCTGAAGCTCCTACCTCTCCTGGTATCAAAGACAGATTCTCCGCACCATACCATCCTTGCCTGACAGTATAGCCTACAAAGTCATCCCACACCTCACCGGCACCGACACGTATCTCTACCCACTCGTCAGTTTCACTTACCACCTGCATTCCTTTAATACCTGAATGCAACACGGTTCCTTCATAATCGGACACAAACAACAGATTACTTCCTCTTCCTACATGCAAAAGAGGAGTCTTTTGTGCTTTCCACTCTTTCAAAACGCAGAGCAGTTCATTCACTGATTCATATTCCACGAAACGAGCTGCCTTCACATTCATTCCGAATGTGTTATAAGGAAGCAATGAGTAATTTGTATAGTCTTTCATAATGCATCAATCGCTCAAATCTTCAAACCGGATAAGTTGCCAGATGTTTTCACGCCGTTCAAAATACAGTGTATTACTAAAGCCATTTCCAAATCCTTTAAATTCCACCACCTTATAGTCGGAGTTTATATTTTCAGGCTGGCCATAATGTACATTCGTCATTTTTCCTTTCATCATCGGAGGGCGAAAAGCAAACCATTGTCCCGGCTCCAGCGTGGTTTCCAATATCTGAAACTCATCCTCCGGATCGGCCGTCACAAAATACAGGGGTTCATGCAGACGTTCCTGCTGGAAAAGTGAATCACGCGAAAAACGTTCATAAAAGGTATAAAAATCTTCTTTCCCGCCATTTTCTTCTTTCATTTTTTCCACATTGATGGCTTCCAAAAACCAGGAGTCTTTTTTCCGTTCAAAATAATAACGCTTGATTTTTTTCTCGGTCAGAAAAATCCAGTCCACTTGTACGCTATGCATACTGGTATCCTTTTCCATTTCCATGTCTTCTTCCTTATCGAAAAGGACCGTATAAGCCTGCTCCCGACTAAATAAAGGGTCATGCTCCCATTCATTTTTCAGTATACGCTTCACTTGTTTGCCCTTATACAATGAAAACGGAAAAATTACACGCGACCGCTGAAATTTTGCGTCAGAAGCAAAATTATAGAAAAAGTCGGCAAAGCTCTCATCTGCCGAAGCAGGTACCTGTTCCTCCATCACAATAGTATCCTGAATAGAGTCAGGCAAAGCTTTCATGGAATCAATCTGTTCTGTCAATGCGGCAAAAGGATCGGCTTTCTTTTTTCCTCCTCCGCAAGATGCCATCAGCGCCAGCAGACAGCATCCAATGATTAGTCTCTTCATTTGGTCTCCTCAAATATCGCCGCAAAAATACCTTTTTTTTCTTATCATTGTTTCAGAAACAAGAGTTTTCTTTTTTGTTGGATTAAAAACAGAATTTTTCAGTTTAAATCCTTACCTTTGCAAACAAAATAAT
>NZ_DBEXBB010000287.1:0-4040 GCF_048170425.1 Phocaeicola sp. | reverse complement strand
CAAAGAAAATAAATGAATATAGAAAGAAATTATAGGCAATGAAGAGCGAGAAAGAATGGATAGATAATTTACGTAACCAGATGGAGGGCTATTCTGAACCTCTTCCTGAGGGGCTTTGGGATAAGTTGTCCAAGGAATTGGAAGAACCTAAAGTTCCGAAGGTAATTCCTCTATGGAGACGTTGGCAAGTGGCTGCGGCGGTGCTGGTGCTGCTGGTGTCTTCACTGACATATTGGTTCTGGTCTTCTCCGCAGGCTGATTTTCGTAATCAGGAGCTGGCCGTAAAGGTGAAGGATGCTCCTTTGCCAGAGTATGCTCCACTTCAAGAGGAGCGGATGGCAGAGACTGGGCTTGTAGAAACATCTTCTGAAAAATCAGTCTCTCTCTTAGCTCATACTCCGCTTATACAGTCTGTGGAGAATAAAGAAGGGGAAGAGGTAGATCCAGTTTCTGCTATTTCGGAAATGGATCAGGAAGAACCTGAAGAAGTGGCGAAAGAGAATGTGAATGTAGAACAAGAGGTCACCAGAACACCGACAGAACGAAGCAGAAGCATGAAAGAAAATCGGGCAGCTGATCGTGAACGTATGGAACGTAATGCCATGGTACTGAAAAATAAGTCGGATAAGTCTTCTGGATTCTCGGTTGGAGTTGGAGCAGGCAATACGCCTTATAGCTCGTTGAATACATTTGATGGAATGGGTAGTTTTGTGGCTCGTTCGGCTTATTATACTTCTTCCGATTTGAATATGTCTCCAATAAGTAATGGAGGACTGGCTTACAGTCAGGTGTTGTTGGAGAATGCGATACAAACACCTCAGACGAGTGTGAAACACCATATGCCTGTCACGGTGGGGCTGACAGTAGCCTGGCATTTTCATAAAGACTGGGCATTGGAAACAGGATTAAATTATACACTTTTATCTTCAGATATTCATTCCGGTTCCAAATCGTATGTGGAAGAGACCCAGAAATTGCATTATGTGGGTATACCGGTAAAACTGCATCGTTCTATTTGGAAAAATAGCTGGCTCTCTGTATATGCGTCTGCCGGAGGAGTAATGGAGAAATGTGTATCAGGTAAGCTAGAAACTGTTACCGTGACGAATGGAGGAAATCGTACGTCTGAGAACACATCATTGGATGTGGATCCGCTTCAGTGGTCAGTGACTGCAGCAGCCGGAGCGCAAGTGAATTTTACCTCACGTTTTGGATTATATGTAGAGCCCGGAATTGCATATTATTTTGATGACCATAGCGGAGTAGAAACCATACGAAAAGAACACCCTCTTAATTTTAATTTGCAGTTAGGCTTACGCTTCAATGTGACCAAATAAGTTTTTATAGTTGATTTATTAGAAAAGATGCTTATCTTTGTTGAAAAGAATCTGATTAACTAAAATAAATCGATGGAAAAAATTATGGTAGCTCCTTCCTTGCTCTCTGCAAATTTTGCTGATTTGAAGAGTGACTTGGAAAAAATAAATCAAAGTGAGGCAGACTGGTTGCATCTGGACATTATGGACGGTGTGTTTGTGCCCAATATTTCTTTTGGCTTTCCTGTATTGAAATATGTGGCAGAACTTAGCCAGAAACCGCTGGATGTGCATCTGATGATTGTGCAGCCCGAGAAATTCATTCAAGAAGTGAAGAGGTTAGGAGCCATGATGATGAATGTACACTATGAAGCATGCCCTCATTTACATCGTGTCATTCAGCAGATTAAGGAAGCAGGTATGAAGGCGGGGGTTACGTTGAGTCCGGCTACACCGGTCTCCGTATTGGAGGATATTATCACAGAGGTGGATATGGTGTTGCTCATGAGTGTCAATCCGGGATTCGGTGGTCAGAAATTTATTCCTAATACATTTAAAAAGATTGCGCAGCTTCGCGAACTAATAACTCGTAATGGGGCTTCTGCCCTCATTGAAGTGGACGGAGGTGTGAATTTGGCAAATGCTCCTTTATTGAAACGTGCAGGAGTAGATGTGCTGGTGGCTGGCAATTCTGTCTTTAACTCACCAGATATGGTGAAAGCCATTCAGCAGTTGAAAAACATGGAATAAGTATTGGGAACTCTGCATTCTTTGATAGCGTACCCTTTGTTCCGGTTGACTGTTTGTGCGGCAGCCGGAATTTTTTTATTCGACACATTGTGGCCGAAAAATCTTTCATGGCAGTGCTGGACGGTTATATGGCTGTTTTTTGTAGCTGTTTGTGGAGGGATGTTCTGCTTCTCTCGATGGAGGTGGCGATGGCTTTTCGGTGGTATGGCTGCAGTAACTTTTTTCTTATGGGGAGGGATAACGGTACTTCATCACAGAGAGATGGTGCAATATGGTTGGGATGGAGAGCCTGCTATATATAAAGGAATAGTGGAAAGTGTGCCGGAAGTCAGGGGAAAAACACTTCGGGCGGAAGTGCGTGTAGAGGTGCAGCGGTTGTCGGGTGGGAAATGGAAAAGGGTAGACCGGAATATTCTTTTGTCATGGATGCCGGACTCCTTGTCAAGTCCTTTAGCTTGTGGAGACAGTGTTTGTTTCTATGCAAAAGTTTCACGTCCTTTCTCTGAAAAGGAACTGACCGGATTTGATTATGGAGGTTATCTTTTGCGAAAAGGTATCAGTGGAACGGCTCTGGCCTATGCCGGAAACTGGCGTTGTACGGGAAAACCTCATTCATTGTCTGTGACGCAGCTGGCAAAGGTATGCCAGAAAAAGGTGGTGGATATGTATCAAAGTTGGGGATTAGAAGAGGATGTGCAGGCTGTGGTATCGGCATTGACAATCGGGGAGAAAAGAGAATTGACTCCTGAATTAAAAGCGGTGTACGGTGCGGCAGGTGCCAGTCACGTATTGGCATTGTCGGGGTTGCATGTGGGGATTCTTTCGTGTATTCTTTTGTGGTTGTTTTATCCGTTGACTTATTTGAAACACGGGCGTAAGATTTTAGCTCTACTGGTAGTCTGTTTGTTGTGGGGCTTTGCATTTATTTCCGGATTAAGCTCGTCGGTAGTGCGTGCAGTGGTGATGTATAGTTTATATACCTTAGCTTCAATTTGTTCGGAAGAGCGTTTTTCGGGCATGCATTCCTTGGTGTTGGCTGCTTTCCTGATGTTGATATATAATCCGTTTTTCCTTTTTGACATAAGTTTTCAGCTCTCGTTTGCAGCAGTCTTTTCCATTTTGGCATTTTATCCTTTGTTTTCACGTCTTTTGTGTATTAAAAATCGTGTATTACGTTATGTATGGAATACACTTAGCTTATCTATGTCGGCTCAGTTAGGTACACTTCCTTTTATCCTGTATTACTTTGGAAGTTTCCCGACTTATTTTCTGCTGGCCAACTTGGTCGTAGTTATATTGGCTGGTGGAATATTGGTGCTGACCTTGATAGCGTTATGCTTAGCTTCCGTACCTGTGGTAGGATGTACTGTGATTACTTTACTGGAATGGTGTACTTCAACCTTGAATGAAACCATGAAATGGGTGCAGCAACTGGACGGCTCCCAGATTACGTCTGTCTATTTATCATCTTCTCAAGCCTGTCTGCTGGGTGGAGTGATTATTTGCCTTTATCTTTGCTGGGCATCCGGAATACATCGTAAGGCTTCAGATTGGATTCGTTTATTGGTGGTTTGTAATTTGTTTGTTGCGGTTTCTTGTGCGGGGTATGCAGGAGAAGCTCCGGAACATTTGTACTTTTTCCGTTCGGAAGTATACACTCGTAAGAGAAACCATGTATCTACTCATCGCTCTGAAACCGGACTGCTATGTATCAGAAATGTGTATATTGGTGTGCTGGATGATAGCCGTTGGAAAACATGTGAATCTTTGTCGCGTTTTCCTTTAGAGTATGCGTATATTTGCAAGGGATTTAAAGGAAGTCTTTCCCAGTTGGGCAAGCTGTTTGTTATTCGAAAGGTCATTTTGGACAGTTCGCTGAGTGATGCTTTCCGGGAAAAGCTTATAAGGGAATGTCAATTACTTAAAATATCTTATACTGACCTTTCAGCTCAAGGTTCTTATTCCGTTGTGCTG
>NZ_DBEXBB010000286.1:0-10068 GCF_048170425.1 Phocaeicola sp. | reverse complement strand
CGAATTGTATAATGCGAACTATGACCCGCTGTTGCAAAAAGAGATGCTGGAAACCCGCTGTAAATTACATGAATATAATCTATTGTCTCCTCACCAACAAAAAGAAAGAGACCAACTGATTCGCTCCATACTGCATATGGGGGAAGAAGGTTGCATCATTTCTCCTTTCTATTGTGACTATGGCTATAACATCCACATCGGAAGAAACTTCTTTGCCAATACCAATCTAGTCATTCTTGACGGTGCCCGTGTAACCATCGGAGATCATGTATTCATAGCTCCCCATGTAGGAATCTATACAGCCGGACATCCTTTAGATGTTCCTCAACGAAACGAAGGTTTGGAATATGCTTATCCCATTACTATTGGGAATAATGTCTGGATTGGTGCACACGTGTGCATCCTTCCCGGTGTAACAATAGGTGATAATACCGTAATCGGAGCTGGTAGCGTAGTGACCAAGAACATACCTTCTGGAGTACTGGCATACGGGAATCCTTGTAGAGTCATACGAGAACTAACCAATGAATAAAGAAAAAAGAGTCTTCTGCTTTACCGAATAAAAAGCAAAAGACTCTTTCTTTATACAATCATTTACCCAATTATTTTTTCTTTAACTCCTCCAGCAACTCTGCCACATCTTCTTCACGTGTAGCCCAACTGGTCGCGATACGTACCACTGTCGTACCGTCAGTCCGTTTTTCCCACACTTCAAAGCCGATACGCTGTGCCAGTTTCTCGTACAAACTGTTTTCAAGCTGTACAAACAACTGGTTGCTTTGCGGACGAATGTAGAATGTATAGCCGTTTGCTTTCAGTCCTTCCACAATCCGGTCAGCCATATCAATGGCATGACGGGCAATTTTCAGGTACAAGCCATCTGTAAACAAGGTATCAAACTGCAAACCTAACAGACGTCCCTTGGCCAGCAACACGCCCCGCTGCTTGACAATGGTATCAAACTGGCGAATCAGTCCGGGCTGCGGAATTACGACCGCCTCGCCAAACAAAGCACCAACCTTAGTTCCGCCAATATAGAAAATATCACACAAGGAAGCGATGTCTTTCAAAGTCACATCCGTATCCCGTGCTGCCAGTCCGTAACCCAGACGAGCCCCGTCGAGGAACAACGGAATCTTATGCTTACGGCACACGGCAGACAAAGCCTTCAGTTCATCCAGCGTATAAAGTGTACCGTATTCCGTAGGATGCGATACATACACCATTCCCGGAGCTACCATGTGATCCCAGCTCGGATCCTGATAGAAAGCCGTCACATAACGGTCTACTTCTGCCGCATCCAGCTTTCCTTCATGGTGAGGCAAAGCCAGCACCTTATGTCCTCCTGCTTCCACCGCCCCGGCTTCATGCTGGTTGATGTGACCCGTTTCTACTGCAATTACTCCCTCATACGGACGAAGCAAGGCCGTAATGACCGTGGCATTGGTCTGCGTACCTCCCACCATGAAATGTACTTCCGCCTGCGGGCATCCGCAAGCTTCTGCTATTTTCCGGCGAGCCGATGCACAATACTCATCCGTGCCATAGCCCGAAGTTTTCTCCATATTCGTCTGACACAAGCGCTCCAAAATCAACGGATGCGCTCCTTCCATGTAATCACTTTTAAAATATTGCATATTCGTTTTGTATTTTAAATTAGACTTTTTCTTCCAACATCAAACCCACTCCCTTCACAGTCTTCAGTTCCACCGTATCATCGGCCGCTAACAGTTTGCGCAAGCGAGACACGAACACATCCAAACTGCGCGAAGCAAAATAATCTTCCTCCGTATTCCATAGACGCGACAAGATGACCTCCCGCCGCACGACTTGTCCCTTGTGTTCACACAACATACGAAGCAAATCAGCCTCCCGTACCGTCAGCATCCGTTCTTCTCCCCCTTTCTGTTTCCATACGCCACGCACCGTATCAAAGGAGAACAGTTTCCCGATGGGTACCTCCCGGACTTCTTTCTGTGCCGGCATCCCTCGCGTCAGTTTCAACAATGCCGTGATATGTGCATGCAGTTCTTCGGCCAGAAATGGTTTTTTGACATAGTTATTCACCCCCAGTTCATAACCTTTCACCACATCTTTCGGTGACACACGCCCGGAAGTAAACAAGATGGGCACATGCTCATCCTGCTCCCGGATACGCCGTACCATCTCATATCCGTCCATTACCGGCATCTCAATGTCGGCTACGATGACATCCGGCTGCTGTGCCTTCCATACGGCCAGTCCTTCCTCGCCATTGGATGCCGTCAGCACCTTATACCCTCCAATCATATCCTCCAGACCACCCTGAATGATATAACACAGATTCGCGTCATCTTCCACCAACAACAATTTGATTATCTCTTCCATTTCATTGTTCCTCTTTTTTATTTTCCAGGGCATCCTCCGGAGGAAAAGCCAAGGTAAACCGGCTGTATTCCCCCTCCATGCTTTCCAGCGTGACCCGTCCGCCGTGCGCTTCCATAATCCGAAGCACATAATTCAGTCCCAGTCCGAAACCAGATGCTCCGCCGGAATGGCTGCGTTCACTGGCTGCTGCCCGTTCGTATTTCTCAAAAATTTTCCGCTGGTCTTTCAACGGAATACCGAAACCATTGTCGGCCACCGTCACACAGACTGTTCCATCCGCTTTCCGTTCCGAGAGGAATGTAATTTCCACCGCTTCGCCCGAATATTTCAACGCATTGTCTATCAAATTACTGAGCGCCTCTTTCAAAAATTCCTCATCCGCCCAAACCACTTCCTCCTGCAAATTCCATACAAACGCAACCTGCTTGGCAGTTTTTGCCTTATACTTCTCCGCCAAGTCCTCCAGAATCGGCTGCAACAAGCAATCCGTCTGCTGCAATTTCAATGCATGATTCTCCAGTTTGGAAAGCGTCAGCACCTTGTTGGTCAATGCCAGCAGATGCTCTCCTTCCTCTTTCACAATACGAAAATAACGTTCTTTCTTTTCCGGCTGTCCGTCCAGGCGTCCGCTTTCCAGAATCTCCGTCCCCATCAGGATGGAGCTCAGCGGCGTCTTCATATCGTGAATCATGGCATACGAAAAGTCCTCTCTCACCTTGGCTATCTTGCCCTGCCGGATAATGACACGAATCTGATACACAATACAGATAATGACCAGTACCATAATCAGTACCGTGGCAATCAACAGCAGGGTCATACGCTGGAAAATCACCCAGTAAGGATTCAGAATCACCCCTTGCAGATAGCGAGTATATGCCTTGTTAATAGACACCAGCCGTGTTTTCAAGTATTTTTGTCCTTCCAGTTTTGCCTGTGGAGAGGATGCCCGCAACACATTACCTAACGAATCCGTCACACAAGTCGACACCTTGGCCGAGATACCGACCGAATCCAGCATGTGAGCATAAATAGAATCCAGATTATGCAAGGACACATCCATCTTGAACGTATTCGATACCCCTTCCTGTATGGCGATAAACACAGCCGATTCGATATACTGACGCGTTTCCGGAATCTCCTCCTCCTGTACCGTATCGCTGTCCACGACATCCGCCTCAAGCTTAAATTGATAAGTGTAGGTAGAATCCTTCTTCCCATGCAATTGTTTCCAAAGGATCATCCGACCAAAGGCCTCCTGGAGTGCCGCGTCTTTAAATAGTTCATGGCTCTGCCGCATGACGTTCTCACGGGTCAGTTTGTAAGTGTTGACCAGCCAGACATACTGTAGTTCGACAATCGCAATCAGTCCCACTACCGCAATCCAGCGAATGTGTTTCATCTTCATAAGCGTATATTCTTCACGTAAACGAAAGACGTTAACGTAGCGTTAACCTTGTCTTAACCCAAAAAGCGAAACGGCCTTTTTAGTTTTGCAGTGTCAAAGATAATGAAAGATAAAGACACGAACGATATGAAAAAGTATTTTTTAGTGAGCATCTTGTTACTGCTCGGTACGATGCTCGAAACAGCCACCGCACAAACCATCTCAGGTAAAGTTACCGACCCTTCCCGTCAGCCTATTGACGGGGCCACGGTCGTGCTCCAGACACGTGATTCCGTTTTCGTAGAAGCTACCATTACAAATGCTGACGGTAGTTTCCTGCTGAATCACCAGCCGGCACACTATCGCCTGCTGTTCCAGCACCTGCTGTATGAACCACAGGAAAAAGAAGGCACAGGAATCGATGCCGGCACGTTTATACTGCAACCGAAAGACTACGCACTTCAGGAAGTCGTGGTACAAGGCGAACGCCCGCTGGTCACCGTGGAAGGCAGCCGACTGACCTATGACATGCCGCAGCTGACCTCCCAACGGCTGGTCACCAACGCCTACGAAGCCCTCAAACAGCTTCCGGGGGTTATCGAACAGAACGATGTACTGACACTGGCCGGAGCAGGCGGAGTCAGTCTGCTGCTGAACGGACGTCCCTCATCCATGACCTACGAACAACTCATCACTCTCTTAAAGGGTATGCCGGCCTCGCGCGTGGAAAAAGCGGAAGTGATGTACAGCGCTCCTCCGCAATACCACGTGCGCGGTGCGGCTATCAATCTCGTACTGAAAGGATATAAACCCGGCGAAGGAGGCCTGCAAGGAGAAGTCAACGGTGAATATAAACAGCAGAAGGAAGCCGGGGGCAACGGAGGCGTCACACTGGCCTATACTTCTCCTAAAATTGACCTTGATTTCATGTACAACCTTCAGAGCCGGTACACCCGTGGCTACATTGATTTCATTGCCCACCATACGGTGAAGGAGCAGGTATATGATGTGAATCAGGTGACCGATAACCAAGGACGTAGCCTGACGCACACCCTGCGCGCCGGAGGGACGTATAAATTTGATAAAGACAACTCGCTGAACTTGTCCTATACCACCCAGTTCAGTCCGGACAAAACCGACGACAGCCATTCCAACGGGAGTATTTCCGAATCATTCAATCATTCCCAGGCTCACCATCAGATGCACAATGCCGCATTGTATTATACCTCCGGATTCGGATTTCAGGCGGGAGCCGACTACACCTATTTTACCTCAACCGATACGCAAAACTTCTTCGACCGTAGTCCAGAAGAGGTAGAAACCCGCTTCATAAGCTGTTCCGATCAGCACATTGACCGCTGGAAAATCTATGCCGACCAGCATCACACACTGCCACAAGAATGGACATTGAACTACGGAACTTCTTTTACCTACGTCAACAACCAAAACACCCAGAATTATGATTTGCCGGAAATGCAAGGTAACAACCTGCACAGCCGTATCCGTGAATACACCTATAACGTCTACGCCGGATTCGACAAGTCGTTCAACTCCCAATGGACCCTGAGTGCCTCTGCCACATTGGAATACTACCAGATGCAAGATTACCGGAAATGGGCTGTCTATCCCACCCTCCAGTTGAACTACATGCCTTCCGCCTCACACATTCTCCAGTTGTCTTTCAGTTCTGACAAGACCTATCCCGATTACTGGACACTGAGTGGCGCCACCAGCTACCTGAACGGTTACAACGAAAGTTTGGGAAACCCATTCCTTCGCCCCTATACCGATTACAACGTTGACCTGACCTACATCCTGAAAAGCAAATACATTTTTCAGGCAAGCTACAGCTATACACCCGACTACTTCATGCAGACCGTATACCTGGATTCCAACCATCTGAAAGCCATCTACAACTGGCAGAACTGGGATTACACCCAAGACCTCTCTTTCACCGCCATCCTTCCTTTCAAGGCAGGAAACTGGTGGGACAGCCGTCTCACCCTACAGGCCACCTTGAAACACGACAAGGCCAGCGCATATTACGATGCACCTTTCAATCAGAAGCAATGGGTCGGCGTAGGACACTGGACACATACCTTCCAGCTATGCCGCCAGCCCAACCTGAAAATGGAAGTTACCGCTTTCGGACAAACCCAATCCATACAAGGCAGTTACGACATACAGCCAGTGGCCTTCGTAGATGCAGCCCTGCGCTATACCTTTGCCAAGGACAAAGCCATGCTCCAACTGAAGGGCAGTGACCTGTTCAATACGATGAATCCCAAGACAGAAGTCCGGAACGGCGCGCAACATCTCGACATGAATACCAAAAGCTACATGCAGAGCGTTACCCTTTCGTTCAGCTACCGCTTTGGCGGCTACAAGAAAAAAGAAGTGAAGGAGGTAGATACTTCACGGTTTGGAAATTAAAATATCGACTCTACTGAATTAAGAAAAAGCAAAGGATTCATTAATAAAGTGACTTATTACCTTCTACATTTTCCACCCCAGAACCCTATGTTTTCTTTGTGAGAAAAATAGGGTTCTGTCACGAGAAACATAAAGTTCCGCTGCGAAAAACCTAGAAATCTTTTTACTTTACGACAAAAACCCCAGAATAAATTACACTTTTCTTCTAATAACCTCTTTTTTATATTCAATTAATATCTAACTTTGCAAAAAACCTATAAACGAAATAAATTATGAAAAAGTTTTTATCTACACTGATGGTAATGGCCTGTCTGGTAATTGCTATTCCAGCACAAGCTCAAATACAATTTGGAGTAAAAGCAGGTTTGAACGTATCAAAGCTGCACCTTTCTGAAGAAACATTCAGTTCAGATAACCGGACAGGATTTTTTATCGGTCCAACGGCCGAATTCACACTACCACTTTTAGGATTGGGAATTGATGCTTCTGCATTGTATAATCAATTTGGCGTAGACTCAGAAGAAGGTACTTCTACCAAAAAAACTATCGAAATTCCGATTAACTTGAGATGGACCATCGGATTCAGCAGTCTGATAGGTGCATATGTAGCCGTAGGACCCCAATTCGGATTTAATGTAGGCGACCGCTGGTTCGACAATGTATGCGAATTCAAAAAAAACACAACTAGTTTCAATGTAGGTGCTGGCGTAAAACTCTTTGGACACTTGCAAGTAGGTGCTAATTACAACTTTGCCCTGAAAGATAATGGGACCATCCATGCTAATGAAGCTATCGGTTTTAAACAAAATACTTGGCAAATTTCAGCTGCGTACATGTTCTAAGAATCCCATATAATTAGAACCTCCTTTAAAGCGTTTGTGTCTTCGCCTTAAAGGAGGTCCTTCATTCTCAAATAGAAGCACTGCGGTTTAATCCCGCGTCCAGTTTATTTTCTCCAGGAACCATGTACGATGCTCCACAGACAATCCTTGCCGTTCCAATACCGCAGGCATTTCATCGTATTTCTTCCAGAACGATTCCAGCAATGCATTTATACTTTCCGGCTTATAAGAAACCGACTCATAAATACTTGACATAGAACCAAGTTCATCTTTCAATACAATTCCTGCATCTTTGTACTTCAGTGCCTCAACTGCCTCCAATAATCTTTTGGAAGCCTTTATAAATCCTTCGGCACGAGGGCGAACAGAAGGATAACCAATCTTTATTTCCTGATTTTCAGCCACATCGCACTCCCCAAGGTCTATTATCACCGCCGCTTCTGACGGAAGATATGAACAAGCCATTTTCTCTCCATTGACCGTAACCCAGTCCGGCATACAAGAAGCACACAGCTTCACCTTAAAACGACGGGTAGAAGGCATATTCTCATACTCCCCTTTACGTTTTTCCACAAATACTTGCGTTTCATTATCAGTAGCCGTCACCTTAATGGATGTGGTTGCATAATGTTTATCGTAACCACAATCATTTCCTGCATCTTCATACATCAAGAAAGAGGAATTCCCTTTACCTGGAAAAACATTCAGCACAATATCCTCATCGTTTTTATCCAAGCGACGCACCTCCTTATCATACATGGGTATTACTGAGGCCGCTTTCACATATACCGGATATTCATCAATCGCAAAAGAACGCTCCCATATACGGCCTCCCTGCAAACGTTCACCTGTATACAGTTCATACCATTCACCATCGGGCAACCAGACATTCACTCTGGCATAACCTTTATTTCCAGGAGCAGTCACCGGACAGACAAGCATATTATCTCCGAACATGTATTCATTTCTAAAATCATACGCTTCCTGACATTCCGGATACTCATAATACATGGGTCTGCACAACGACAATCCTTCATCATACGCCTTGCGAGCCATTGTATAAATGTATGGCACCATTTCATATCGCCGTACAATGATGTCTCGAATTACATTCAAGTATTCATCTCCAAAAGCCCATGGTTCTTTCCGCAAAGTCGCACTTTTTGACGAATGAGTACGCATAACCGGACTCATAGCACCAAACTGTAACCAACGGATATATAGTTCCGGGCTAATACTATCTCCCAAATGTCCGCCAATGTCATGACTCCAGTAACCATACAGCACATTAGAGGCTGTAGAATTAAAATAAGGTTGGAAATTCAATGAATTCCAGGTGACAAATGCATCACCGGAAAATCCAATCTGATACCGGTGATTTCCCAGTCCTCCCCAACGGTGATACAGCAAGGGACGTCCCTGGTTCCGGCGCTCCATATCGCTGAAGAAAATATAGTTAATCCACCAGGTATTGGACAGGTTTGTCATCTTCGCATCATATAAATCCTGTTGCCAGTCCAGCCACCAGAAACTTACTCCCTCCTTTTGCATGGGATGAAGAATGTGTGTAAACATGCTTTTAATAAAACGTTTATCCGAAGACACCCAGTCTATTTTCTTTCCGGAAGACGGATTAACACCCATGTCTTTTGCTATCTGATTATATTTCTCTTCATACGAAGCCACCCCATCAGCCGGATGAAGATTCAGGGTTATTTTCAAACGATTATCCTGCAAGTAGGAAAGGAATTTTCCTGGATCAGGAAAGAGATTCCGATTCCATGTCCATCCGGTCCATCCACCCCGTCCGGGCTCCGTATAATGCCAGTCCATATCTACAACCAGTACGTCAAGCGGAATCTGATACAAGTCAAACTTATTTACCAACCGGCGCAATTCGTTATCTGAATAAGACCAGTAGCGCGACCACCAATAGCCAAAAGTATAGCGGGGAGGCAAAGGTATCTTACCGGAAAACTGAGTAAATTCTTTCAAGGCCATTTTATAATCATGACCGTAAGCCATGAAGTACCAGTCCTGTCCTTCGCCTGTTGCACGAGGCTTCACCCAGTTCCAGTCTTTATCCCCATCAAATAAGAAACCCTGTGAGTCATCTATCAATGTCCAGCCATCTTTTGCCAAAAGGCCATCTTCAAGATTAACCTTTTGCCCAGTCTTTGTGTCTTTCACCCAGTCCATTCGCTGGTATTCTCCGTCAAGTCCATCCAGTGTACGGTAAGTACCCTTCAAGTTAGCCTGCTGCACCGTACCAGGCCGCCACTCAAAAGCAGGTGAAAGCCCCTTCGAAGACTTTATGCAAAGATTCTCCTTCGTAAATTTCCCACTATCTTTTTTATAAAGAACTGACATCTTAGGGGTAGAAATCTCAATCCATCCCTTTTTACTGACAGTTTTATACTTCACTTCCGGATAACTACGATTTACACAGATAAAAGAAGCCTCATCTACGAAGTGTCCATCTGGCACATACTCAAGTCGTACTACTCCGTCTGAAACGACTGTTATCCGGACATGAGAATCCGTATAAGCCACATTACCTCTACATTCTACAGCCCTTACGGAAAAGACAATACTTAAAAACAATAAAACACAAAGAATTCTGGAGCCCCTTAGATGAAAGAAAGTCCAACGGGGCAAATTAACCCATAGGTAAATTAAGTTGTTTTTCATACGATTAAATTTATACAATCTACATATCACAAAGTACTCACTCTCTATCGCCGGAGATATTCCCCATTTTTGGTGCAAAGCATCCATTTGCTGCATGATACGAAACGCTTCGGCATGTGGCAGGGAGAGTATGAAGCATATACCTGATTCTCATAGCCTGTAATCTTCTGCTTTGCTGCATCGTACACAGCTACCGTCTGATTATAAGTATCCACAACTCTCACCGACTGTGGATTGTTGATATTTTCCACCATTAAATGACTTTTGCATCCCCAAATAAACGGCATAAATACCTGATGGACAAGCAAGCATCTTTTTGGCAATATTGCCACACCTTATAATTCTAAAATT
>NZ_DBEXBB010000285.1:0-10012 GCF_048170425.1 Phocaeicola sp. | reverse complement strand
TTCTTTTATTTCGTCAATGAAGTCCAGCTGATGTCCTTTCCGTGGGTCAATCTTAAGGCAATTTTCTTTTCCTTCTGCCAATAGTCCGATGAGTGTGTTTTGTGTGCCGTCTTTCGATAACTGTATAGCACCGGTTAAAGTGATATTTCCACCTTTTGCGATACGGATTTTTTCTATTTTAGTAATTTGTTTGAACGCTTCATCCATATTGGGCATATTAGATGCTCCACCGGTGAGAACCAATCCCGCCAGCAGTTTGTCACCGTATTCAGACACCATAATCTGATTCCATACATTGGAAATAATCTCGTTGATACGAGCTTCAACAATGTATTCAAGTTTATGAGCGGGAACAGAACATTTGCCTTCAATACTATACTCTTGTTCATCCACAGTTTCGTCATCTTCTTTCGGAGGAGTCAGGGCGCATCCGTAACGTAGTTTCAGTTGTTCGGCATCTTCTTCTTCAATTTGTAAGCTACAAATATCTTTAGTGATGTTGTTGCTTCCCAATGGAATAACTGCCAGGTGACGTAAAATGTTGTTTTTGTATACAGCTACGGTAGTTGTATCAGCTCCTAAATCAACGAGTGCACAACCAGAACGCTTTTCACTGTCGGTCAGAACTACGTTAGCCGTAACGACCGGAGACAGGAAGTAATCTGCTATCTCATACTTAGTCTGGTTGAAGCATCTGGTAATTCTATCTTTAAGAGTATGATGTGCGATAATATTCAAATAACGCCCTTCGATACGGTCTGTTGAAATACCGACAGGCTCAGTCAACAGATTGTTGCCCACTTTGTATTCCTGTGGTTCCACATCCAGAATTTCCTGATCTATCATCGAGATTTCCCGGTTGCTTTCCATGAGTGATTCAATCAGTGCCTGTGATATTTTAGTTTCTTCTCCTAATTGTTTGGTTACATTATTACGTGTACTCCGTATGGATTGTCCGCCTATTCCAACATAGACTTTTTTGATAGAAGCTTGCAAATCTTCCTCTAGCTTCTGGATAATGGAGACTAGTACCTGTGTGGTTTTGTCCAAATTGAAGATTGCTCCTTTTTTGATGCAATCTGATGAAGGAGTATTGGCATAGGCAAGAATCTGAATGCTTCCATCTGCATTCTTTTTGCCGGCGATTCCTGTGATGTGAGTCGAACCCAGTTCGATAGCTGCTATAAAATCTGTTACTGCCATATCTTAGTTTTCTTTTTTTGTTCCGATAATTTGATTATTAAACTCAATACTGATTCGCTCATATTTGTCCCAGCCGATGCGATTGAGCACTTTGCTGTAAAACGTTTGCAATTTACTGAATTTTTCTTCAAAATCAGTGGCTTTCCCTAAAAAAAGAATATGATCGCCTACTCGGGGAACAATTTCCAATTCTTTTTTAGGGGTTACGTTTATCTGCTCTACTTGGGCTTTCCAAAACGGATTGCGTTGGAGATATAGTCCTAGTTCGTATAATTCCTGTTGAGCAAATTTCCGATCAATAAAACCCGTGGCAACTGCTACATGAATTGGCTTTCCTGTGGCATTCATGATTTTTCCGGAATGGTCAATGTAGTAATTGTCCCCATTGCTGCTCATGACTCGTAAGAGAGGGATACGCTGGTAGATTTCAATTCCTACTTTCCCTCCCGAAGTGAGATAGCATTCAGCTCTGCTGATGAAAGGATGCTGTGACAGCACTTCCTCTAGCTGGCGGACATTGATTGTGCCAATACGCTTTTTCTCCGGGTATAGATTCTTCTGCTTTAGTAGTTTGGTTACTTCTGCTTCAGTGATAAAACCGTAGTCAACGCTGTCTTTGACAACCAATTCCATACCCTTGCAGACCTGATTTTCGGGTTTGCGGTTAAATACGGTAACGGCTACTACAAGATAAATAGAAACCATTACAAGAATGCAGAGTATGAGAATTCGTTTAATCATCGATCTTTTAGTAATTCATGAATTTGTGGAACGTAATTGTCAATATCTCCAGCTCCAAGCGTAATAAGCACGTCCAGTTTTTTATTTTTCAGTACTTCTATAATCTGTTCTTTGGAACACATGCTTTTTTCTATGCCCGGACGTAAATTGTCATAAATAAGTTGGCTGCTTACTCCAGGAATAGGAGTCTCTCTGGCTGGATAGATATCCAGAAGAATCACTTCGTCTAATAGTGACAGACTCTGGGCAAAATCCTGATAGAAATCGCGGGTACGCGTGTAAAGATGAGGTTGGAATACAGCCGTGATCTTCCGGTTAGGATATAATTGCCGGATAGAACTTACGCTCTGTCGGATTTCTTCCGGATGATGGGCATAGTCACTCAGAAAAACAATGTGTGAGTTCTTAATCTTGAAATCAAACCGACGGTCCACCCCTCTGAACTGTGGCATTGCGGCCTTTATTTCTTCTGTGGTGGCACCTCCAATTTGCGCTAAAGCCATAGCGGCAATACCGTTTTCAATATTAACAAATACTGGTACTCCTAGTTGTACGTTTGTGATGTTACCTAAAGGAGATATGTAGTCGAAATAAATTTCACCGTCATCAATGCGAATATTCTCGGCATGAAAGTCTCCTTTTTCGGTAGAGTAGGTGTACACGGTAACTCCCGGCTGTACATCAGGTTTCAGTTCCAGTCCTTCCTTGATAATCAGGTATCCGTCCGGACGGATAAGTGAGGTGTATTTACGGAAACTTTCCAGATAAGCTTCGTGCGTACCGTAAATGTCCAGATGGTCTGAATCGGTGGCGGTAATTACCGTAGCATACGGAGTCAGCCAGTGGAATGAGCGGTCGAATTCATCTGCTTCGATAACTACATAGTCACTTTTATCCGATAATAACAGGTTGGTCTGGTAGTTCTTGGAAATACCTCCTAAAAATGCATTGCACCCCACGTGCGAATGGTCCATCAAGAAAGCGGCCATGGTAGAGGTGGTCGTTTTTCCATGGGTTCCGGCTACGCACATTCCTTTCTCAGTCTGAGTCAACATTCCCAGTACTTGGGCACGTTTGTGAATCTCAAACTGATGTTCCTGGAAATAAACTAATTCTTGATGGCTTGCAGGGATAGCAGGGGTGTAGACAACCAGTGTAGTTTCCGGATGAAGAAATGCTTCTGGGATGAGAGACACATTTTCTTCATAATGGATGTCTGCTCCTTCTGCAATTAGCTTCTCAGTCAATTCGCTTGGAGTGCGGTCATAACCACCTACTTTTTTCCCTTTTGACAAAAAATAGCGGACTAAGGCACTCATGCCTATGCCTCCAGCTCCAATGAAATAGACTGCTTGTATGGTATTAATGTTCATGATGTTCTTTGTATTTTAATGCTAACTTGCAGACTTCCTGTGCAATGATGTTGGCAGAGTCCTTGATAGCTAGTTTGGTAATGTTGTTGCTTAATTCTTTTAATAAATCTGGATTGTGGACCGTTTCAATGGCTGTATCCAGCAATTGTTGAACAGCTTCACTGTCTTTAATATAAACTGCTGCATTTTTGTTGACAAGTGCCAGTGCATTTTTTGTCTGATGATCTTCTGCTACATTGGGAGAAGGTACGAGAATAACCGGTTTACCTAATAAACAGAACTCAGAAATGGAACCTGCACCCGCACGGCTGATAACCATATCGGCAGCGCTATAGGCTGTAGCCATATCGGATATGAAGTCGGTTACGTATAACACAGGAAGTTCTCCGTAAGCCTTTACTGCTTGTCGGGCTTCGTTGATATAGATTTTCCCGGTCTGCCAGATAAACTGTACTCCCGACTCTTTGATTTTGTCGAACCCCTGCATCATACAATTATTAATCGTACGTGCCCCCAGGCTTCCTCCAATAATCAGAATGGTTTTCTTTTCTGGATCTAAGCCAAAAGAACGGATTGCTTCTTCACGCGATATGTTTTTGTTTAATAGACCTTGTCTGATAGGGTTTCCTGTAAGGATAATCTTGTCTTTATCGAAAAATCGTTCCATCCCTTCGTATGCCACACAAATCTTTTCCGCTTTTTGAGCTAATAATTTGTTGGTGACTCCGGCATAAGAGTTTTGTTCCTGTATTAATGTGGGAATCCCCATCATGCCTGCCATTTTCAGGGTAGGACCGCTGGCATAGCCTCCAACGCCTACTGCCGCATGGGGTTTAAAGTCCTTGATGATATTGCGAGCCATCAGCTGACTTTTGAATAACTTGATAAGTACGCTGATGTTTTTCAATAAATGCTTTCTGTCAAATCCAGCTACTGGCAATCCGATAATCTTGTATCCTGCAGCCGGAACACGTTGCATTTCCATACGGCCTTCTGCTCCGATAAACAAAATCTCAGTATCTGGGTATAATTCTTTGATAGCGTTGGCTATGGAAACAGCGGGGAAAATATGTCCTCCCGTACCACCTCCACTTACTATGATGCGTAATTTTTCTTCCATATTCTTGTGCTATTTACCTGCAAAGGTAAGAATAAACTTTTAAACAGATTCCTCCTGTTGCATGATATTATTTTCTTGGTTAATCTCCTGAGATTGTTCTGTTTGTTGTGCGAGCAATTCTTCTTCTTGTTGACGTTTCAAGTCATTTACGTATCGGCTAATACTCAGAATCATTCCAATGTAGACGCAATTTACAAGAGTAGATGTACCTCCTTTGCTGATAAGCGGTAAAGGCTGTCCGGTAACAGGTATGATTCCTACAGCTACTAGCATGTTGAATGTGGCTTGCAGCACAAGCAGAATCCCGATACCAGTAACAAGAAATACGTAATATGACTTATCGCAATTTCTAGCTATTTTTCCGATTCTCATCAGAAGTAGGATGTAAAGGATGGCAACGAAACCTCCTCCAATAAGTCCTAGTTCCTCAATGATAATGGCGTAGATAAAGTCCGAAAAGGCTTGTGATAAGAAATCTCGTTGTACGCTGTTTCCTGGTCCTTTCCCTAAAATGTGGCTGCTTGCTATGGCTATATTAGCGTGAGCTATTTGGGCATCGTTGTCAATGTCGAATTTGGCAGCCGGTATTTCACTTTCATCAAAATGATTATTCAAACGGCTTTGCCAGGTTACCATACGGTGAAGGCCAATCTTATCCCAGACTTCACCTGGAATATATTTAATGGTTCCTACACCGATGATGATGCAGGCAATGCCGACGCCAGCGAGCAGTCCGAGTTGCTTGAAGGGGACTCTTCCTACAAACATGAGCAGAAAAACACTTCCTGCCAGTAGGACAGCAGTAGAAAGATTTTCACTTATAATGAGTCCGCAAGTGGCAGCCGTAATGCCACATATATACTTGAATGCTTTTTTGTTGGCTCCATCTTCTTCCTGCATGCGTGAAAGGATAAATGCAACGGTAATGATGGTTGCCATTTTGGCTACCTCTGAGGGCTGAAATTGAATGAAACCTAAATCAATCCATCGTTTAGCTCCGTTGGTAAGGGCACCAATTACGAATACGGCTATCAGTAATCCCCATGATATAGGCAACAAAGCGATAAATGTTTTAAACCAGCGGCAGGGAATATTGTGTACAATCCATACCGCAATAGTACCAACCATTAGCAAAGTCAAATGGTTGGTAATTGGCCCCCAATGGTCTCCGCTTTTATAAGTAAGCGTACTGGATGCACTAAATACCTCTACAATAGATATCAGGCAGAGGAACAGATAGATAATCCAGATAGCTTTGTCCCCTTTGAAAAAGTTCTTTAGCAAATCCATATGCTATGATTTCTAACTCTTTAATAATGCTTATAGGTTTCTTACACACTCTTTAAACTGGTCGCCTCGGTCCTCATAACTTTTAAATAGGTCAAAACTTGCACAGCATGGGCTTAGCAACACAGTTTCTCCCTTTTTAGCCATTTTATAGGCTGCGTTTACAGCGTCAGACATGCTTTGTACATCCACAATCGGAAGACCAAAGTTATCGAAAAAATCGTGTAGCTTTTCGTTGTGAAGTCCCAGGAATATCAGTCCGCTGCATTTCTCTCTTACAAGGTCGGCAATTTCATTGTAATCATTTCCTTTATCTTTTCCTCCCAAAATCAAAACCGTTTTGGTTTTCATACTTTGAAGAGCATACCAGCAAGAGTTGACGTTGGTAGCTTTGGAGTCGTTGATATAATCTACTCCTTTTACACGTGCTACCTTTTCTAGTCGGTGCTCTACGCCTTTGAAGTCATTCAGTGCTTCACGGATGCATTCTTTGCGAATACCTGCAATGTTGGCTGAAATGCCGGCAGCCATGGAGTTGAACAGGTTGTGAGTTCCGGTCAGAGCCAACTCTTCCTGTTCCATGTTGAACGCGATAGGGCGGGTAAAGTACACCTTGTTTTCTTCGGTAAAAGCAGCTACTCCCTCTTCGTTCTTTTCTGCGAACGGGAAATATTGTCCATGGATGCCATATTTGTGAAGTTCCTTCTGTATGATAGGGTCGTCGTTCCAGAAAATAAAGGCATCATCATCGGTCTGGTTCTGGATAATGCGGAATTTGGCATCCACGTAATTCTGCATTTCGAATCCGTAACGGTCCAGATGGTCTGGAGTAATATTCATCAATACAGCGATATTGGCGTGGAACTTGTACATGTTATCAAGCTGGAAACTGCTGAGTTCGATGACATAATAGTCATAGTTACATTCGGCTACCTGATAGGCCAAACTTTGTCCGATATTGCCTGCCAGTCCCACGTTCAGACCAGCTTTCTTGAAAATGTGATAAATCAGTGAGGTTGTGGTCGTTTTACCATTGCTACCTGTGATACAAATCATTTTGGCATTGGTATATCGGCCAGCGAATTCAATCTCCGAAATGACGGGAGTTCCCTGATTCTTGAGTTTCAAGATAATAGGAGCATCATTGGGAATTCCTGGGCTTTTAATCACTTCGTCTGCGTTCAGAATCAACTCTTCTGTGTGTTTACCTTCTTCCCATTGAATACCTCTTTCGTTCAACATTGTTTTGTACTTGTCTTTGATGAGAGACATGTCTGATACAAATGTGTCAAATCCTTTTTTTTGTGCCAGGACAGCGGCACCAGCTCCGCTTTCTCCTGCTCCTAAGATGACAATTCTTGCCATTGCTTTATCTGATTTTAAGTGTGATTATCGTAATTGCTGCTAATACAATGGTTACAATCCAAAAACGGACTGTAATCTTAGATTCATGGAATACGCTATGAGGGCGTGTGATCAAATAAGTACAGTTTGGGTCGAGTTGTGCCAGTGTCGTACGGAAATGGTCGTGAATTGGTGAACGTTTGAATATGCGTTGTTTGATTCCTTTCTTTTTCCCACGCTGGAAATATTTCACCTGTAGGATGACCGACAGGTTCTCTACCAAAAAAACTCCACATAAGATGGGGATAAGTAACTCTTTGTGTATGATGATGGCAAACACGGCGATAAGTCCTCCGATGGTAAGACTTCCTGTGTCGCCCATGAATACTTGTGCAGGGAAGGCATTGTACCATAAGAAACCAACCAGTGCTCCGATGAAAGCGCAGATAAAGATTACCAGTTCTTCACTCCCAGGTATGTACATGATATTCAGGTACTCTGCATATTCTATGTGACTGGATACATAGGCTAATATTCCTAAGGTGACTCCAATAATGGCTGAATTACCTGCCGCCATTCCATCCATTCCGTCGTTCAGGTTTGCTCCGTTTGAAACCGCTGTGACAACGAAGATGGTGATAAGTACAAAGACAATCCATCCCGCATCTTGTGCATGTTCTCCTAAAAATCCTACGAAATCGGCATAATCCAGGTTGTTATTCTTGAAAAAAGGAATAGTAGTTTTAGTTGATTTCTCATCCATTGGTTTATGAACGACGTCTACCACACGGCCGTCCTGCTGGATTTCAATGTTCTCTCGTATTACGACATCCGGACTCAGATAAAGAGCCAGCCCCACAATCAGTCCGAGCCCTACCTGACCGATGATTTTAAATTTGCCATGAAGCCCTTCTTTGTCTTTCCGGAAAACCTTGATGTAGTCGTCCAAAAAGCCCAGGGTTCCTAACCACAGAGTGGTAACGAGCATCAATATCATGTAGATGTTATGCAACTTGCCTAATAGTAGACAAGGTATAAGAATCGCTACGATGATAATGATACCTCCCATGGTCGGGACACCTACCTTATTGACGTTAAAGGGGTCAATGGACGCATCACGTTGAGTTTCTGTAATCTGCTTCTTTTTAAGCAGGTTTATGAAATATTCTCCAAAGATGGCAGAAATCAACAAGGAGAGGATGACAGCCATTAATGAACGGAACGATACGTATCCGAACATTCGTGCTCCCGGAAAATTGAATTGCTCTAAATATTGAAATAAATAATATAACATTGTCTTGTCTCTCTTTTATTGTTCTCCTTTGAATATTTCGTCTAATACTTCTTTGTCGTCAAAATGTGATTTGACCCCTTTTATATCCTGATAAGTTTCGTGTCCTTTACCGGCAATCAGGATGACATCTTGCGGCTGAGCTAACATGCAGGCTGTACGGATAGCTTCTTTGCGGTCGACGATGCTGATTACTTTCCTCATGTCTTCCTTGCTGAGACCTGCTAGCATGTCATTGATGATGTCTTGCGGTTCTTCAAAGCGTGGATTATCAGAAGTGATAATTACTTTGTCACTTCTTTGAGCAGATTCTTTTGCCATTAAAGGACGTTTCCCTTTGTCACGATTTCCTCCGGCCCCTACTACTGTAATGACTTGTCCTCTTCCTCTTAATACCTCATGAATGGATTCCAATACGTTTACCAGTGCATCAGGAGTGTGCGCATAGTCTACAATAGCTGTATACCCTTTGGGGGAACGTTTGGCATCAAAGCGTCCGGACACAGGACGAAGCATACTCAGTTTTACTAAGATATCTTCCGGACGTTTCCCTAACAAGCATGCTGCTCCATATACAGCCAGCAGGTTGGAAGCATTGAAGCGTCCGATAAATTGCACGTTTACTTCACGGTTGTTGATGTCAAGCAGCATTCCGTCAAAACTGTCTTCTAGTACCTTGCCTTTGAAATAGCATAAAGAATGTAGTGAGTAGGCAGCCACTTTGGCTTTAGTGTTTTGTGTCATGACTGTACCGTTCTTGTCATCCAGATTGGTCAGCGCAAAAGCTTGTTTCGGAAGATTGTCAAAGAATGCTTTCTTTGCTTTCAGATAATTCTCAAATGTCTTGTGGTAATCCAGATGGTCACGAGTGATATTTGTGAAAATACCGCCAGCGAAGGTAAGTCCACTGATACGTTTCTGTACTACAGAATGCGAACTGACTTCCATAAATACATATTTGCAGCCTTCGTCTGCCATACGTCCCAGCAACTGATTCAGTGTGATGGGGTCTGGAGTGGTATGGTCAGTGGGGATAGCTTCTCCATCAATGTAATTGCATACTGTAGAGATTAATCCAGCCTTATATCCGAACAGGCGGAACATATTATATAATAATGTGGCAATGGTCGTTTTCCCATTCGTTCCAGTCACTCCTATTAATTCCAGTTTCGAGGTCGGGTCCCCGTAGAATGTAGTGGCGAGTTTGCCGACGGCTTCCTCTGTGTCCGTCAGTTGTACATAAGTTATATTTGGCTCAATTTGTACAGGCAACTGTTCACAGACGATTACTGTTGCTCCATTCTCGGTAGCTTTGGAAATATAGTTGTGTCCGTCAGCTTGGGTCCCTTTTACGGCTACAAACATGAATCCGCTTTTTACCATACGTGAATCCATGTGAATGCCGCTTACTTCCTGATTGATATCTCCGATGATTTGCTGTGCATTGACAGCTTTTAGCATATTCTCAAGTTTCATTTTTTTCTAGTTTAATGTTAATGTAATTGTTTGTCCTTTATGTAAATAAGCTCCTGCGTTGAGACTTTGTTTAGTTACCTTTCCTGTTCCTGACAAGCGTACACGAAGTCCTTTGCTTTCTAACAGGTAAACTGCATCTTTAGCTCCCATCCCTTTCACATTAGGTACTAAATTTTT
>NZ_DBEXBB010000284.1:0-2595 GCF_048170425.1 Phocaeicola sp. | reverse complement strand
ATTTTTAACTTTTACTTTTTAACTCAGATAAGTCGCGGCTGAGTTTCATCGCACAGAAGTTCGGGCCGCACATGGTGCAGTACTCGCCGTCGGTGTGACGTCCCTCATTGAAGTATTCCAGTGCACGGTCGGGGTCGAGACTCAGGTGGAACTGGTCGCGCCAGCGGAACTCATAGCGGGCCTTGCTCAGGGCATTGTCGCGAATCTGTGCGCCCGGATGACCTTTGGCCAGGTCGGCTGCATGGGCAGCAATCTTGTAGGTGATAACGCCTGTACGTACATCTTCGCGGTTGGGCAATCCCAGGTGTTCCTTCGGAGTGACGTAGCACAGCATGGCCGTACCCAGCCAGCCGATTTGTGCGGCACCGATGGCCGACGTGATGTGGTCGTAACCCGGAGCGATGTCGGTCACCAGCGGGCCGAGGGTGTAGAACGGCGCGTTGTGGCAGTGGCTGATCTGACGCTCCATGTTCTCACGGATTTTGTGCAAGGGCACGTGTCCCGGACCTTCGATGAAGGCCTGTACGTTCTTCTCCCAGGCACGGAGCACGAGTTCGCCCATCGTGTCGAGTTCGGCAAACTGCGCTTCGTCGTTGGCATCGGCAATACTGCCCGGACGCAATCCGTCGCCCAGTGATACGGCTACGTCGTACTGAGCCAGGATGTCGCAGATGTCGTCAAAGTGCTCGTAGAGGAAGGATTCCTGGTCGTGGATGAGGCACCACTTGCTCATGATGCTTCCGCCGCGGCTCACGATACCGCACAGACGCTTGTCGGCCAGGTGTACGTTGTGACGGCGGATACCGGCATGGATGGTGAAGTAGTCCACTCCCTGCTCGCACTGCTCGATGAGGGTGTCGCGGTAGATTTCCCAGGTCAGGTCTTCCACCTTGCCGTTCACCTTCTCCAGTGCCTGATAGATGGGTACGGTTCCTACTGGTACCGGACAGTTGCGCACAATCCATTCGCGCGTCTCGTGGATGTTGGCACCCGTCGACAAGTCCATCAGCGTGTCGCCGCCCCATTTGCAGCTCCACACGGCCTTGTCCACTTCCTCGTCAATGCTCGACGTGGTGGCCGAGTTACCGATGTTGGTATTGATTTTCACCAGGAAGTTGCGGCCGATAATCATCGGTTCCGATTCCGGGTGGTTGATGTTGGCAGGCAGTACGGCACGTCCGGCGGCAATCTCGTCGCGCACGAATTCCGGTGTGATATAGGTGTCGATGCCCAGTTCCTTGCAGTTCATGTTCTCACGGATGGCCACGTACTCCATTTCCGGGGTGATGATGCCCTGCTTGGCGTAGTACATCTGCGTACAGCAGTGGCCTTCCTTGGCACGGTAAGGCAGGGCGATATGTTCAAAGCGCAGGTGGTCGAGCGAGTGGTCGTCACGGCGCATCTTGCCGTATTCCGAGGTGATGGACGGCAATTGTTCCACGTCGCCGCGTGAGGTAATCCAGCTCTCACGCATGCGCGGCAGTCCCTTCTTCAGGTCGATTTCAATGTTCGGGTCGCTGAACGGGCCGCTGGTGTCGTACACGTACACCGGCGCATTAGGCGTCATTACCTTCTTGCCGTCTACTACGGTCACCGTGGGGGTGAGGTTCACTTTCTGCATGCCTACCTTTACAAAAGGGAAAAGGGTGCCCTGCATGTAGGCTTTCTCCGCATGGGCGTATGCTTTTGGGTCTTTTTCTTTTTCCATATAAATCGGGGTTTGTTTGCGGGTAGAGACCAGGCTCTACCGGTTGATAAAATCAGGATTTACTCATTCAAGAAAGCGGTAAGGGGAGAGGAAGCGGATGCCACCAGGTTGTCGGCCTGAATACCCAGTCCGGCTTCGTAGGCACGGCGTCCGGCGATGACAGCTTCCTTGAAGGCTACGGCCATTTCCACCGGGTTCCCGGCTACGGCGATGGCGGTATTTACCAGGCAGGCAGCGGCACCCATTTCCATGGCTTCAGCGGCATGGCTCGGTGCGCCGATACCGGCATCCACTACCACCGGCACGTTGCTCTGCTCGATGATGATGCGCAGGAAGTCGCGTGTCTGCAATCCCTTGTTCGTACCGATGGGGGCAGCCAGCGGCATTACGGTAGCCGCTCCGGCTTCTTCCAGACGCTTGCACAGGGTCGGGTCGGCCTGGCAGTAAGGCAATACCACGAATCCCAGTTTTACCAGCTCTTCCGTAGCTTTCAGAGTCTCGGTAGAATCCGGCAACAGGTAGCGCGGGTCGGGATGGATTTCCAGTTTCAGCCAGTTGGTGCCGAAAGCTTCGCGGGCCATCTGTGCGGCGAACACGGCTTCTTCTGCGGTGCGCACACCCGAGGTGTTTGGGAGCAACTGGATATGGGGGTGGATGATGTGTTTCAGCATGTCGTCTTCCTTGTTCTCAAGTTCGATACGTTTCATGGCTACGGTCACCATTTCTGTGCCGGAAGCCAGGATGGCTTCTTCCATGACTTGGTTGGAGTTGAATTTTCCTGTTCCCAGGAAGAGGCGGGATTCGAATTCTTTTCCCGCAATGATTAGTTTTTCCATTATGTGATTATGTTTTACTTTTTAACTGTTCACTTTTAATTGTTTAGGCTT
>NZ_DBEXBB010000283.1:0-9823 GCF_048170425.1 Phocaeicola sp. | reverse complement strand
GAAAAATTACCATCTTTGTGAAAAACAAAAAATACAAAATTACACGCGCTTCCACATGAAAAACTTATATATATTAGATGATCATCCCATCATTACCGAAGGTATTATGCAACTTCTGGCAAACAACCAACAATACCAGATAACTACCGGACATCATTATTCGGAGTTATACAACTACCTGAATCATACTACGCCCGATTTATTAATCATAGACTACGAGATTCAGGATAAAACAGCCTTGGATGTCATTGCTTACCTTCAACAAAAATCGCTTCACTTCCCCATACTTGTCTATACCATGCATACAGAGTTTTGGATTATTAAGCTTTTGACAAAAGCAGAGGTGTCAGGTATCATCACTAAAAACGACAAAATTGAAGAAATAGAAAAAGCCATCAAGAGTATTCTGGAAGAAAACAGCAAATACTACTCACCCACAGCACTGCATATTGTGCTTTCCATTATAGGTGATCAGTCGGCAGGCAAAGTAATAAACTATACACCAAGCCCGCGTGAAAACGAAATTATCCAAATGTTATCATGTGGACTTACCTCCGACGAGATAGCCCATAAACTCAATCTCAGCAAAAATACAATTGATACGATGAGAAAAAACATCTTGCTGAAAAGCGGGGCTACAAACGTATCACATCTTATGCGAATTGCTTTTCTAAAAGGTTGGATTACAAAATGAAACAGACTTTATTCTTTATATTCCTCAGCCTGAGTGTATCTCTGAATGCCAATGAAAAGAGCGATAAACTGGCTGATTCGTTACATTCATTCGGCAACAACGGCGAATATGCACAAATGGATTCAATATACAATCTTATCACTCATGAGAATCATTACAGACAAGATAAGCTTTATGCATTGAGCATTAGCCTGGATTATGCCCGCTTTCTTAACCAAAAAGGAGACTATGAGAAGGCACATACCATATTGACCGAAATCCGGGAAAATGCCATGGCTATAGAAAAATACCCGGAAAATACCATTGCACAGCAGCTGCAAGAAATTGCGGCAATCGCTACATACGAGATTGCCTTCGGTCAATGGCAGAGCAACCAGCTACAGGAAGCAAGAAAAACGGCCGAAAAAGCAGTCAACCAACTGGAACAAGTAAAAGATTCCGCAAATTTAGCAGAAGCTTACAATCTTTCGGGAGTCATACACCGCAGACTGTTTATGCTTGACAACGCCATCTCGCTCTACAAAAAGGCGCTTGCTATTACTGAGGACTTACAAAATTACAATCTTGCGGCCATTATCGTATCCAACATTTCCATTCTATACAATGAAACAGGGCAGAACAACGAAGCCATACAGATTTCACGCAAAATGTTTACCTATCCACAGACTGACACGCTGACCATTGACTACCGCATCGGGGAAGTAAACAGATTGTGTAATCATGCCATCTTATTGGCGAATAACCAACAGTCTGAGTACGCCATGGACACCTTGAAACTAGCCATTCAGAAGCTCCGTCCGGAAATGCCCGATGATCTCAAGTTACTAGCATACACGCAATATGCAAGGGTATCAAGGGATGCCGGACAACTCCGGCAGGCGCTTCAATATTATCAGAAAGCCATGAGTTATAAAAACACCACACACAACAAGGCAAACATTGCCAATCTGGAATACTTATATGGCTACATGTTATTCCATGATACGGATTCCTTGCTTCAGGCACGTAACTATGTCATGAAAGCAGCCAACTTTGCCCGAAAAAATCCTTTCGGTCTGTTACCCAAAATTCTGCTTACATTTGCAGAAATAGAGGCTAAAAGAAACAACGGACAATTATCCTATCAACTCACTTTAGAAGCATATCAGGCCAATGAAAAATTAAACAACCAATATTTTCAGAACCGGTTGTCTGGATTTGAGGCCGAACTAAATCTCAAGGAAAAAGACTTACAGATTGCCGGACTCAACGGGAAACGTGCCGAGGAAAAAGCGGCCTACCTAATACGTACTTATAGCATTGGGGGCGTACTTATCTTAGTGATACTGACCCTCATCATACTGGCTATAAGTATGCATAAACGAAAAATTGCATTTAATCTGAAGCAGTTGAAACTGGAAAAAGAGATTAAAGACAAGGAGATAGAAAGACAGTACCTGCTTACCGACATGCACAAGAAAATGACCGAACGATATATCTGTGGACTAGAAGATAGCAACAACCGTATATCCAGGGAATTACACGACGGAGTGTGCAACGATTTATTGGCGATAGAGATAGAAATGGAACACTCTGATGCACAATCATTAACATCTCAGCTAAAACAAGTCAGAGAGGAGTTACGCAATCTTTCACATCAGCTGGCAACTCCTGCTTTCAGCAACTTTAGCCTATATCAGGTCCTGACCCTTTATACCGACAAGCTGAAATCTCTGAAAAGTCCTCATATTCAGTGCTACATCGAAGAGAATATACAACAAATAGCTTTTCCTGCTGATCATACTCAACAGGTTTACCGTATTCTTCAGGAGATTATATCCAACATGCTTAAACATGCCAACGCCCAAAATGCTTTTATCACGGCCAGCTATGAGAACAGACAAGTAAACATCATCATCGAAGATGACGGCAAAGGATTTTCTACCAACAATCTTTCCAACCATATTCTTCATGCTGGATTAGGGCTAAAGAGCATCAAAGAACGATGCGACAAATTGCAAGGAGGCTGTGACATCACATCGAAAGAGGGGCAGGGAACCATCATACATTGCTGGTTTCCGGCATAAAACATTGTCTTTATATACAAAAAAGAATCCGTATTACAATTTCCCCGTATTGTAATACGAATTCTTTATCTGAGTGACTTTAATATCTTTATTATTTTACCAGCCTGTCTGCTTCTTAAAGCATCATTTACATTGTCCTTCACTTTACAAAGATAAAGGACCTCATGTTTATTCCCCGTCTGACAGGCTACTTTTAAAGTCACTCTTGCATAAGTCCTACATTCTGTTACAATGTATAGCACATTAAATAAGCACAGAAACTTAGCAGTTTTTCATAGCTTTGAGTCTCTTCTTATTCACAAATATTATTTCCTCAAAACTTATTTTTGGCAAAAATACATGATAAAACCTAAAAAATCATTCCCATAAATAACCGATTTCATACTCCTATTTATTGGACATATATAAAAAGCCCCATCAGCCTTTCAGGCAGACAGGGCTATATCACAAACAGAAACAACAAACCATTAACGTTTCCGCTGCGGACGCTCTTTCTTCATCTGTTCAAATGCTGCCTTCTGCTCATCGGTCAACAGAGCTTCTATTTTTTTGTTCAGTTCCTGCATGGCCGTTCTACGCTCTTCACGCGATAGTTCCTGCTTAAAGAAGTCTGTATACAACGTAGTAATCTGTTTTTCCTGTTCATCGGTCAGGTTCAACTTTTTATCAAGCTTCTCCACCATCTGTTCGGGAGTACGGGGGGTGCCACCTTTGCGCTGTGCATCCACAGGCTGCATGCCCAGCATAGCCACAAGGGCTACAAAAAGAATTTTCTTCATTTTCAACTTGTTTTTAAAGGTTATCTGATTGTATATACAAAACTAATCATGGCATAGGGTTGCAGCACATTGCTGTTCACGTAATCGTAATAGTTACTGCCCGTGCGATGCGTGAAGGCCTGATTCTGTTTCAGTACATCGAAGGCTTCTATTCTGATTTCCGCTGCATTATTCTTCAGGAACTTCTTGCCTAACGAAAGGTTCCACAAAAAATAATCTTCCGTACCGGTATCCAGGCCGGTATAGCCGATATAGTTAAACGTACTTCGGAAAGTAAGTCCCCAAAAGAAGGTCCAGCCCAACTTGGCCGCAGCCGTATGTGTCACATAGTCACTTTTCGCTGCGGTATCCAGTGAACTGAACATCTTGTTGATTCCTGCCGAATAGGAGGCAGTAAAATCAAGGTTCTTACTGATGTTACTGCCGATAATGAGCTTCGGAATCAAGTTCAGTTCACGTGTACGGCTTTCTACCCCGTCGAAGATAGTGGGCACATTGGCATAATTAGCCGAGAGGCTGAAATTAATGTTGCTCCGGATAAAATCGACCGGAAAGCCGTATGTCAGCATGGACTGCAGGCTGTAATAACCATTCAGATTGACCGGACGGGTAAACTGAGCACCTTTGTTCAGAGTGACCGTAGGCGACAAGGCCATGTCTTCTTTGGCTACAAAAGTACTATCGGCCACATAGTCCTGCTGTATAGTTGCTCCCACCATGGCAATAAAGGTATGTCCGGATTTGGTGGTACGCAAATAACGCAGATTGGCCGTGTGTGATACCTGCTGGTCGAGGTTCGGGTTTCCTGCAGACATGAACAACGGATTCGAATTATCTATCACGTTCTGCAAATTCGTCACTGAAGGCGAGGAAGACTTGCTGCGATAGCGAAGCTGGAAAGAGTTGGTCCGGTCCAGCGAATAGCGCAACGTGAACGAAGGCAATACGGAAAAATACTTATGCGAGAGTTCATCGGGCTGGGGATACACCAAATCTCCTTTCAAACTCGCCCACTGTGCATCAACTCCCAACATGGCACTCAGTTTTCCGGCACGATAACGAAGCCCAACATTTCCTGCCTGAGTCAGGTAGCCTGACTGGTATTCGTTCGAAAGGCTTTCGTCCAACTGGGCATAAAGGTCGGTCACAGCAGAACGGTCGTACGTTTTTCTGTCGTTCTCCGAGTCTGTATAACTCATTTTATACCCTAACTGCAACTGTAGGTTATCGGTCAGTTTTTCGGTATAACTCAAATTAGAACGCAAGGTGTACTGTCGGTTCAGCGTTTGTTTCCACTGGCTGTAATCATCCGTCACCGGAGAAAGTTCCAATCCATATAGCGTATTCAAATAATCTGTATAAGTATCACCGTCCGTATTACTCATCTTTCCACTCAGCATCAGTGACAATGTGCGCCCTTCCTTCTGGAAGCGGTGACGGAGCATCAAATCGGCTCCTACATTATACGCATTGCTTTTCCCGAAAGAATTGGTTTCCGTTTTGCTGTCTGCTGTTCCGTTCACTAAATTCTGTCCTTGCAGCAGTCCGTAACTGTCATTGTTCTGAAAACTCAGTGTAGGACGAAACTGTAGTGAAGTGCGTTCGGTCATCTGATAATCCAGCTTCATATTGAAACGATGATTCCAGTTCTTCATGGAGTTCTCCTGATATTCGCTATAAGTCATTCCAGGCAATACGGTTTCAAAGTATTCTCTGTCGGTCTGTTGCCGGGTCAGGTTGTCCGACTGATTAAAGAAATAACTGCCGGTCACCTTCCATTTTTCCCCCCACTGGTCTACGTAATTCAAGCCAAGTCCATTGGCTGAGGTCACTCCTCCCAAACTTCCAACCATGAAATTGGAAGCATTGCTTCCACCTGGAGCTCCGGCCCTTCCTCCACCGCCGCCTCCGCGACCGCCACGTCCTCTGCCGCTGTTATCTGCCGACATGACACCGGCCAAATCTTCTTGCGAGAAGTTTTGCTGGTTCACATTGTTCGACATACCTAACACGGAAATACGCCGGTCATCATCGAAAAAGTTCAGGTTTCCGTTCACTTTATAACGGTCATCTGTACCATACCCACCAGAAACTTCACCAAATGTTCCCTGACGGAAACCGCTTTTCGTTACGATATTAATCGTTTTGATTTCCTCACCGTCGTCAAACCCAGTAAACTCAGCCTGCTCACTTTTCTTATCGAACACCTCAATGCTGGCAATAATATCTGAAGGCAAGTTTTTAATAGCCAGGTTCACGTCGCCGTCAAAAAATTCCTTTCCATCCACCAATACTTTCTGCACCTGTTCCCCCTGTGCTTGAATCGTACCGCCTTCTACCACGATACCCGGCATTTTAGCCAGCAAATCCTCGGCCGAACTTCCCATCATCACCTGAAAGGCTTCGGCATTATACAGCAGACTGTCACCTTGCTGCTCGGCACGTGTAGCACGTCCCTGCACCGAAACCTCCCCCAGCAGCTGGGCATCTTCGGTCAATTCTATTTTTACTTGTTTTTGCTGATTCTCTAAAAGTGTTTGTTTTGCCTTATAAGGCTTATAACCCACATACGTCACTTGCAACGTATAAGTTCCCGACTGAAGTTTCTTGAACTGAAAATTTCCGTTCAAGTCTGTCGAGGTATAATTAGACTTTCCGTCGGATGAAACTAATTGTACTGTAGCCGAAATCAGACCTTCCTTTGTCACTTTATCCGTTACTGTCCCCGAAAGGCTCTGTGACATCAGCACGAACGGAAATACCCAACTTGCCAATAAAAAAATAAATCTCGTCATAACCTATGCTTTTTATTCCTTTTTGCATCAACAAAATTAGGCCTGTTTCAGATACGATTTTTACGTGCTCCAGAAAGTAAGGGTAAACGACACCAATGTAGTGGCAAACGGACCGGAAGTTATTTCCGGGAAGTCCCGAAAATCCGTATTTTTGCGAAAAAAGGAATAAGTTATGTGGCACATCAAAAATCTTCCGTTTTACATTGATCTGGTCTTCTGTCTGATATTGCTCCCAGCCATGATTACCTTATTACCCATCGAACGATGGCTGGTAAATAATTCCACCTTTGTGTATCTACTGGTTTCATGGCTGTATCTTATCTACATCCTGAACCGACGACTCACCATGCCCTTCCTGTTTACCGACAAGCGGAAGTTCTGGATAGCTATCCTTCTTATTCTGTTCACCATCGCAGGTACTTACCTCATTACTCGCTACCAGATGGAAGTCCCCATGCACCGGATGCGCAGGCCGAAATTCATTCAGCACATACCGAAAATCAGATTACAGCAACAGGCTGTCTGGTTCTTGTACGTAGTGGTCACCACCTTCAGCATGGCGGTAGGACTGCTTACAGAACTTTACCATCAGATTATGCGGCGCCAGGCTGTGGAATTCGAAAAGAAAAAAGCCGAACTGGCACTCTACAAGGCACAGATAAATCCACACTTTCTGTTTAACAACCTGAATACCCTATATGCCATGGTGGTGACCGGTTCTCCCCAAACTGAGGATGCCTTTACCCAATTCATCAGCCTGATGAAATACATGTATGCTCACAACACGAAAGATAAAATTCCAATCTGTACGGAAGCAGAATACATCCGTCAGTATATCGAATTACAGAAATACCGGATGCCGAAAGATTTCCACGTGCATTTCTCTTACGAGCATGATGACACCGAACAGTCAGGTATCGCTCCCATGATACTAATCACCTTCGTCGAAAATGTATTCAAGCATGGAGTCTCTTCTCATCAACCGGGAGATGCCTACGTCTATATCCATGCTAAAAACGGAGAATTATTATTCACCACCCAGAATCCGTTATTAAACCATTCCCCAATAAAGGAGTCTAAAGGTATAGGCATTGAAAATTGCCGGAAACGCCTGGAACTACTCTACTCCCACCGATATGACTTGAGGATAGAAAAGAAAGACGGGCTATTTCACGTAACCCTACGCATTAATTTGAATACATGAACTTGAAATGCATTGCCATTGACGATGAACCTATGGCGCTGGAAATCATAACCAGTTTCTGCCAACGCTATGGGAATATAGAACTGGCTACCTTCAACAATCCTCTCCGAGGTATGGAACAGGTAAAAAGAAGCAGACCGGACATTCTGTTTCTTGATATAGAAATGGGAGACCTGAACGGGGTAGAACTGGCCCGTGAACTTCCTCCGGGTACCTTGCTTATATTTACTACGGCGTATGCACAATATGCCCTCGACGGATTTGAACTGAGTGCCGTAGATTTCCTGCACAAACCTTTCTCTTACAGTCGCTTTGAAAAGGCTGTCAAGAAAGCCGTGGAACTTCACAATTTACAACAGCTATCTGCCCATCCTTCCTTTACTGATGAAAGCATCACCCTGAAAGTTGAATATAAAAACGTACAAATCAAACTCAAGGACATTCTTTACATTGAGTCTATGGATAATTACGTACGCATTCATTTAACGGAACGTCAATGTCTGATGTCGCAAGCCAGCATGAAAAGCATGCAGGAACTTCTTCCCACAGAAAAATTCATCCGCGTGCACAAATCCTTCATTGTACCGGCTCACCGTATTGCGAGCTACACCACCAAAGAAATCACGCTCTACAACGGCACGAGGATTCCTGTGGGAAGAAGTTACAGTCAGAATCTTAAACTTTCCATTTCCAACAGCTAAAGATTTGCCGGAACACTTGCCCCAACAATACATATTCCCAGGCGACATGACAGAGTCTGGAACTGCCAGTACAATACGGCACAACATTCACAAAACTGTTAGAAGATAATCACCGACCGTTTTGAGCAGACACAAGCTGATAATAAGCAGCCCCTTTCTCAACACTCAGGCGGAGCAGAGAGAAAGGGGGTATATTATTCAAGTAAAAAAAATTTACTTATTCGTACACAAAACGATATTCATCATTTTGATAATACGTAGACTCAGACACATGGTTACCATATTCGTCCAGCTGGTATGAATAGAAAGTACACCGACCGGTAACCACATCCAGATAATTATCTTCCGTAAAGCTATATGCAAAAGGTGCCCACGTATCTTCATGTATCACTTCCTGCTCTCCCGGCTCCGGCATATGATATCCCCAATCCACAACATCTTTCGTAACCAGATTCTTACTACCTTTACCCATCATACGCAACATATAAAGCAGGGACACCATGTCATCATATTCATAAGTATGACTGCCGAACAACGGACGCACCACTACATTAAAATCGAAGCAAGGCGTTACATTAGGGTATTCAGTATACGTATAATCCATATAACTTTCATTCGAGAATTCTCCCTCCGTCGACATCAGATTGCCATTCTGCCAGTTCAATTGTAGAATAGACCTATCCGAAGCACGGCCCATCCTGCCAGAAGATACTCCCGGACCTATTACCACATTTCCGTCTTCCTCATCCCCATTTTCATGGTCATCTGGATAATAGTCATAATCTTCTTGTATCTGCTGAAGATAACCGTCGGAATAAATAAACATCCACAATGTATGCTGCTCCGAAGAAGATTCCTTTTTCTTATACAACTGCGACACATAACCCTCTGAGTTCAATGTAATCACATACGATTCGTCCGATTCATATTCGGTAAGTGCTTTCCGGTCAATCCACATCTGGTTTTCCTGATAAGCAAACTGATAAATTCTCCCGGCCAAATATCCTTGTTCATCACCCCGGTAACTAATGGTCAAGGTTGCCAGTCTTCCATCTTCATTGTAAGTAAGTTCTCCAATAGACTTAGAATAACTGTCCGGATACAAACTGCTCGCATCTGTAAACTCATAACGAACCAACCGCTTTTCTTTCGGAGCCGGAGTTTCCCCTTTTTCTGTAGTAGCTTTCTGTTCTACGGTAATAGTGATTACATCCGTACCGCAACGAATTTCGATGGAAGCTTTCCGGTCTTTTCCTGTCAGATTCTCTACCAACGTCAACGTTAAAGTATATTCGCCAGGACCTCCGCTATATGCGCTCAATTCCAGCCACTCCACTTTCCCGGAGGCAGCCTTGATCATGGCTCCTGTTACCACTTCCGTTACTGTAGCCGTCCAGTCGGCCAAAGCTGTAAAACCGATTCCTCCCTGATTCGTCACCTGATCGGCATAAACCACCTGAGTAGTTTGTGTACCTTCTTTCAAGGTCAGACTTGCAGGAGTGTCGTCCTTCTCACTACATCCTGAAACTAAGATTACTCCCCACAGACAAACTACTGACAATAAAAAACTTAACTTGTCTTTCA
>NZ_DBEXBB010000282.1:0-8294 GCF_048170425.1 Phocaeicola sp. | reverse complement strand
GAAATGAAGGAGTATATTGCTTCGTTGCTGTAAGCTGGATTTAAGAAGAAATAAAAAGAAGGGGCGTCTCAAAATAAAAGGAGACGCCCCTTCTTTTTTTCAAGCGCTTTTGCGACTTATATTTCATTTAAAACGTCCTTGTGTTTTTCTTCAAACATTGAAGCGTTTTGGTTGACACGTACTTGCGTTTAAGAGTAAACTCCGAAGCGTTTTTCGCACACGTTTTATTCAATGTGTCCCCCTGTGAATCTCACCGGATGTTTTCCCTTGAAATCTTTAAAATACAATTTGATTTCTTTCATGTCCTTTTCTATGTCGCCCGTCGGTATGAGGTATTTCTCTGCCTTGATACATTTCTTTTCATAGTCTATTCCAATCAACACGATGGGAATCTGGGCTCCTAAGGCAATATAATAGAATCCTTTTTTCCAGTCAGGATTTGCCGAACGTGTTCCTTCTGGTGTAATGGCCAGATGGAATGTCTCACTTTTTTCAATGCGTTGCACCAGTTGGTCTACCATGGAAGTGCGCTTGTCACGGTGTACGGGGATACCTCCCATTTTTCGGAATATGATTCCCAGTGGGAAGAAGAACCATTCCTTTTTCATCAGAAAACCCGATTCACGTCCTATGGCTGTGATAAACAGTTTCCCGATGAACAGGTCCCAGTTGGTGGTATGCGGAGCCGCACAGATGATGCACTTCTTAAAATCAGGTACACTTACTTCTGCTTTCCAGCCCAGCAGTTTGTGGTAGATAAACCGGCAGATAGCTTGTTTCATGTGCTGTTATTTCGACAGTTCTTCCAGTTTCTTGAACACGTTGTCTACTTCAGCATTGAAGTCAGCTCTCAGTTTCTTGTAGAACAGTTTCACGCTGCCCGGTTCTGTGTGGCTGATGCGGCTGATGATGTCATTACGCAGGTTGATAATCTGCAGGAATACTTCGCTGTAAGCTTCCCGTTTTTCTGTATTTGCGTTTGCCGATTCCACCAGGCAGAGTCCTGCTGCTAGTTCTGTAATATAATTGACTGTTTTTTTCAATGATCTTCTACTAGCCATAATTCTAAAGTTTTTAGTTAATAAAAATGATTATGGTGTAAAGATACGATTTCTTTTGGAATATCCATGAGGAGGATGGTTCTTATGCATAAAAAACATTCCATACTATTCCGGCAGCCTGTGTTGAGAGTGAAGAAATGGCTACCGGAATGTATGGAATGAAATTAGTAAAGAGAGATTTAATCAGCCTTTAAAGGCTGTATGTTAATTTGCAAATAGCATGTTGAATTCCTTTTTCAGCAGATGTTTCTTGGCTGTTACTGCTGCACTTCTTCCCGGTTCGATACCTTCATTGATGGTGAATTCCATTACTTTTGTAGCTCCTGTCAGCTCATCACCGATGTTATTATCTGGTGTGTTTATAGGAAAGACACCGGATGCCGGATTGCTTCCAGATTTAGGGGTAACAGCTATACCCTTGTAAGTAGCTCTGATGGTGTAGTTTGTAGCAATGGAAGGATCACAGTTTTCAAACATATTTACCCAAACTTGATAAGTTCCTTTTTGCATGCAGTCTGCTTTGAAGAAAATATTTTCACTATTTTTCCCATCAATATCGCAGGCAGCGTTAGAGTCGATGTCCAATCCGATTTTTCCCCATTCAATGTCTGGCTCATTTTCATAATCACCATTCTCCAACCAGTCATTGACAATCTGATATTCTTCTGAGTAATATGGGAAAGGCTGGCCGAAATAAATAATATTTCCATTAGGCTCTACTACATACAAATCCACGTCTTTTTCGTTGCTGAAGCGCAGGTTTACTTGTAAATCGCCTGTTCCGGCTTCTATGTAGTTGGTCTGACTGGTAAATTTGGTGGAAATTTCACCTTGTTTGTTGACTGTAGTAAACTCAAGAGTGAAACTACTGCTCAGCTTCTGGCTTAGCAATACAAGTACGGTATAAGTATAGATTTCTTCTGTTGTAGCTCGTCCTTGTGCGGTTGCTGGAGCATCTAGTTTCACCTTCAGATATCCGGACTCTCCTTGTACACCAATGTTAACATAATCCAGTTCTTCATAAGATTTTAATGTGAGATAAGATGTTCCTCCTGGAAGTGCGGCTTCATCGAAAGTCGCAGCTTGAAGCATGGAAGTTTCTCCTACGGGAAGACTCCCTTCAGTATATTCACCATTATTTACGTCAATGAACTGGTCTTGTAATGTGCTCTTTCCTGGTTCGTCATCATTGCCACACGAATACATAGCCATGGCACAGAATACGATACTAAATAGTTTGATAAGTTGTTTCATAGTGTTTTCTTTCATTTTATACGCTTATTCCCCCGATGCGAGTAAATGAAGATGCGGGCGCAGGGAATATTCCCCTTTGTAAGGAATGGGCTCGCTTTCTGATTTTTTAGTTCCTGATATTAGGACTTTCTCTCTTTCACTTTTTACAAATGTAGCACTACTTATGTTCCATTGCAAATGAAAGTATTTCTTTATTCTTTCTAATTGTTTTGTTTTTGAGGCTATTTGTGTAAAATAGTTGATTATTCGGGTGAAAATTTTGTGATACTTTTATTCGTAAATTTTCTACCTTTGTAACAGTGGAGTAGAAATGTTATGAAACGAATATTAATTTGTATAGGTATAGCCCTGCTGTTGTTGCTACTATTGGCTGGTGGGTTATGGATTTTTCGCAATCGTATTTTAAATTGTTTGGCAGAGAAAAAAATTTCCCAGATAGAACAGCGGTACGGACTGGAAGTGCATTATGATGATTTGCGCTTTGAAGGGACCGGATGTCTTTTTTTGAATGGACTATCAGTCGTTCCCGAGGAGAGAGATACATTATTGACTCTTCGGTCGGCTATGCTCAACTTAGGCTTCTGGCAATTGCTGAAAGGAAATATAGAGGTGATGAATGTAGCTATGGATGGGTTGACAGTAGATTTTGTCAAGGAAAACCAGAAGGCCAATTATGATTTTTTGTTTCGGGGTAATCTGAATGGAGAAGAAAAGATGGAACGTCCAGCCGAAAAGGTGGGCTATGACAGACGTGTGCAAACCTTGTTTGATGGTGTGTTCCGTTTGTTACCTTCTGAAGGACGTCTCACCAGCCTGCATATACGCGAACGGAAGGATAGCGATTCTGTCAGTCTGTATGTACCGGAGTTCTGTATTGAGAATCATCAGTTTCGCAGCCAGCTTACTTTTGTAGAAGAAGGGCATACGCAGCATTGGGAAACGGAAGGGGAAATCAATGCTGGTGAACGCCGTGTATCGGTCAGCATTCAAGCATCAGAATTGATTGTACCTTATATTCGTCGCCGGCTGGGGGCAGAAGTGGCATTTGACCGGTTGTGCTTGAGTTTTACACAGCAGAAGGGGGATGGAAAAATCGTACTGTTAGGTCAGACGGAAGTGGACGGACTGAAAGTCTTTCATCGCCGCTTGTCGCCGGAGCGTATAAACCTGGACCATGGAAAGTTGGATTTTCAGTTGAACGTGGAGACACATGCCCTGGAACTGGACAGTTGCAGTACGGTACGTTTCAATGATTTGCAGTTTCACCCTTATCTGCGTGTAGAACCGCCCAGTCATCTCGTTGCTTCTATACATAAACCTTTGTTTCCGGCTGAAGAGCTTTTTAACTCCCTGCCGCATGGTCTTTTTGAGAATCTAGAAGGGATTCGGGTGGAAGGAGAACTGGCATACGATTTCGAACTGGATGCTGACCTGAATTGTCCTGACAGTCTGAAGTTTTATTCCGACCTGCGTCCACAGCATTTCCGAATACTGGGTTACGGAACAACCGATCTTGGCAAGATGTCAGAAGAGTTTGAGTATACGGCTTACGAGAACGAGGTACCTGTACGTACTTTTCCCGTAGGGCTGTCGTGGAATCATTTCCTACCTCTCGACAGTGTACCGCAGTTGATGCGCATGGCTGTGTTACAGAGTGAAGACGGAGGGTTCTTCTACCACCAGGGATTCCTTCCCGATGCCATTCGTGAGGCCATGGTCTACGATTTGAAAGAACGTCGCTTTGCGCGCGGAGGAAGTACAATTTCCATGCAGCTGGTCAAGAACGTGTTTCTGAATCGTCGGAAAAATATTGCGCGGAAACTAGAAGAAGCATTGATTGTCTGGCTGATAGAGCAGAATCAGCTTACCTCAAAGGAACGGATGTTTGAGGTATATCTCAATATCGCTGAATGGGGGCCGGGAGTGTATGGGCTGTTAGAGGCATCTGAATTTTATTTTGGCAAGCGTCCGTCGCAACTGACGCTGGAAGAATGTATTTACCTGGCTTCCATTATCCCAAAGCCGAAGCATTACCGCAGTTCGTTCGAAGCTAATGGAAGGTTGAAAGAAAATCAGGAAGGACATTTCCGGCTGGTAGCCCGCAGGATGGCAGCCAAGGGAGTGATTTCGGAAGCGGCTGCAGAAGGAATCGATTTATCGCGCGTTGTGTTGACCGGAGAAGCCGGAAAATGTTTCGCTGACAGTCTCAGCCTCTCCACACTACAGCCTGTTCCCTGAATTATTCTCCGAGGATGGTAGCCACGATGCGCCGTCCTCCTCCATGGTTGCGGAATTCACAGAGGTAGATTCCCTGCCACGTACCTAAGTTCAGTCGTCTGTCGGTGATGGGGATAGACAGGCTGGCACCCACCAGTGAGGATTTGGCATGGGCAGGCATGTCGTCCCAGCCTTCCAAGGTATGGTCGTACCAGGACTCGCGTTCGCACACCAGGTTGTTGAATATCTTTTCCATATCGCTGCGTACATCAGGGTCACAGTTTTCGTTGACTGACAATCCGGCGCTGGTATGCTGGATAAAAAGATTGAGTAGTCCGGTCTTGGGTAAGGCGGGTAGGTGACTGAGCACTTCGTCGGTCACGAGGTGAAAGCCGCGCGCGCGTGCCCGGAGTGTGAAAGTAGTTTGTTGTATCATAATAATAAACGGTATGAAAGATTACAGATTTTATCTGTTCAAAGATAACACAAATCTTTCAGAAGGAGGGGATATAGCGTGAAAAACCTCCTTTTACCATTCGTTCAGCCATTCGTCCAGTGTTTTCCCATCCGTGAAGAGCTCGGGTTCCAGTGCTTGGATGCGCTTCTTCATCCGTGATTTCTGCTGCGATACGGAGGCGGGTGATACCGCCATGAATACAGCTATTTGCGACACGCTGAAGCCTAATTTGATGAGGATGCAGAGCTGCTGGTCCAGTTCGGTCAGGTTAGGGAAAGCCTCGGTCAGTCGTTCGGTGAAATGCGGATAGATTTCATTGACCAATGTGGCAATCCGGACAAAATCTGCTGGCTGTAGAAAGCGCGGTTTGCTCCGAAGTTCAGCCACTAACGGATGGGTAGAAATCAGTTGTTCGGTCAGTGCTTCTTCTCTTTCTTTGAGTCGCAGCATTTCGGTGGTCAGCTCCTGAAGGTGTGGCGTTTTAAGCGGTACGCTTTTCAGTTGCTGCCAGTGTGCTTCTATCTGCTGCTGCAAATCTTGGTTGGCAAGACTCAGTTGCCGGTTCTGTTCTTCCAGTTGCAGGATGAGCGACCATTGTGCTTCCTGTTCACTGGCTTTCTGAGTAGAGAGTTGCATTTGCAGTTCTTGAATACTTTCATTGTTTTGTGCCATTAATACCTCGTTGTCCTTTAATTGCTTGCTGTACTTTTGCAATTCTTTGGACAGGCGGCGGATGGTGCGTTCTTTCTTCTTCAGGTTCTGCTGATAGAGGATGATAAGCACCAGAATCACTCCTAACAGCAAAGATACAACTACCGCAATGCGGAGTTCCATTTGCTGGCGGTTGATGATGAGTTCGTAATTTCGTTGTTGCAGCTGGGCTCTGGTTTCCTGCTGCCGCAATGCCGTGTTGTGTTTGTCTTTGAGATCTTCTGTAATGGAGTCGCAATACCGTCTGAATACCTGTCCGCTATATGGAAGGCCCATTCTTTCATTTCAATGACAAATCTTGGTTTACTGAGTGTAAGTTCACCATCATGACCATCTATCTTAAACCACTGCTTATAGACTTGTGCAGTAAGTTGAGGATTCCAGGATCCTATTGTTGGCGATAAAGTGATTGCCGATGTTATATTGTCATAAGGTTTCGCATTTACTATGTTCAGCAATGATATGGTAGGGTCTTCGTCCGAATAAGGTTCACAAACTTGTATGATATCATCTTTTGTTCGATTATAGGTTAAATTAAAGTTTATCCATTTATATGATACAGATAATGCAAGGTTTTGGTTGATTACTGGTTTAAGAAATGGATTCCCTGTCTGATAGGTGTATTTGTTGCTATAATATATGTTGCTTCTAAGCATATCGTATGAAGGGTGTGTAATCTCACTGCTGTAACTCAGCTGAACTTGTGTTTTTCCTATAGGAAAGTTTATATTTAATGAAGGGAACACATTGTTGAATGTACGGCTTTGTTCGTCAACATATTTTCCTTGTTCATAATAGTTGAATCTTACATTCTCATATCTTATACCAGCTTGCATATCAACATTGCCAAACGAATGTGTATAATCAATGAAAGTTGAAGTGGAATTTTCCTTTATTCTGCTGTCGTCATTATTCAGGATTCCTTCATTATTTATGTATATGTTGGTTCTGTTTGTATGTGAATATTCATTGCCGAATGACAGATTGCCTTGCCATAATGGATATGATACAATGAGTTTTGCAGCATATAGTGTTCCGTCGTTCTTGTTAAAAGTATTTACATTCATCTCGGTATCTGTATTGGTTATTTCTTTTGTGTGCATACTTTCTTCCTTCACATTTCACATTCCATCAGCATTGAAGTCTATATTCCAGTCACCAATCTGTCCGTTGTAGTAATAGTTCAGGCTATGGCGTGTATAAGGGTATTCTCCAACCATTGTACTTTTATTGGTTTCAAACAAGTTCTCGTCAGCATAGATATTAGTATTGGTACGCCAGTCAGTATAAGTATTGAAGTTTCTGTCTAAATCATATCTTACACCCATGGAGTGTCTCTCATTGAACTGGTAGTTTAGTGAAAGAACGCCTTGGACATTACTATTGGAGTTCTTTCCGTAAGAAGCATCCATTTTCTGTTCCCACAGTTTGTCGAGATAAGTCTTCATGCCAATCTGCTGGTTATTCCCGTTGCGGAATCTGCCTCCGAACAATGTTCCCGACAGATCGAAACCTCCTTTCCGGTAATTGAAATTAAACTGGTCGAAAGTAGTCCACCCGTAAGTCCTTCGGTGTCGGGTTACGAAACGGTTATTAAATCCGAATCCTTCACCTGCAGCTTTCTTTGTAATGATGCGAATGACGGCTTTCACGGAAGCATCGTATCTTGCTCCGGGATTCTTCACAACTTCCACGCGCTTGATTTGTTCGGATGATAACTGGTCAATTTCCGAATTGTCGCGCACCTTGCGTCCGTTGATGTAAATCTCGGCAGTGCCTGAGCCAAATACGTTTACTTCTTCATCTTCCGCAGAAACGCCTGGAATCTTGTTCAATAAATCTTCACCTGTTCCAGCCTTTTCAAGCACGCTACCCGTAACGGTGGTAATCATGGCATCGCCTTTGAGTTGCATCTTGGGCAAATCAGCCTTAACCACCACTTCCCCTAATTGTTGTGTGTCTGATGTCAGCTGTATTATCCCTAAGTTGGCAGGTTGGACGGGTCTGTATACAGTGTTATATCCGATGGAAGAAATACGTACAAGCTGATTCGGTGTGGTGGTATTCAGACTGAATGTTCCGTCTTCAGCTGTGACGGTTCCCGTGACGAAGGTCGAGTCGGGGAGTGTCAGAAGGACTACGTTGGCGTAGGGGAGAGGTTGTTTGTTTTCATCGATTAATTTTCCACTGACGGTCTGTGCGGCTATTTCACCGGCAAATGTGAGGCTGCATAATAGCAGGAGCGCTTTTCCAATTTTGTGCATACGATAACTTGTTTTTCTTATTATTTGCAAAGTGTGTTTGTCTACTATTTTGTGGAGTAGTTTCTGGATTACAAATATAGAAAGAAAAAATTCATGTCTGCGACAAATGGTCTCTACAGACTTATTCCCGATAATTTATGTATATGTGTGATAGCCAGTTGATTAAGAATAATAGTTGGAGTGTCGTATCTATACAAATATATTTTTTGCTTGTTCGCAGACAATTTATATGCACTTTCAATCATCGTTGTTATGAAGTGTATGTCGTTTCGTTTTTCTGCCAAGCGCTTCAATTTTGAAAAACACTAGGCGTAAGATTTCAAGATGTTT
>NZ_DBEXBB010000281.1:0-6905 GCF_048170425.1 Phocaeicola sp. | reverse complement strand
ATTGATGTGCATGGGCATTGGATTGGAAGAGGCCTTTGGATTGTCTGTATCGAGTTTAGGAAACGTGGGGCCGGGATTAGGAGCGTTCAGTCCGTCTTTCTCGTGGAGTGCGCTTCCTGATGTGGCAAAATGGCTGTTGTCGTTTATGATGCTGATAGGGCGTCTGGAGTTGTTCGGGGTACTTCTGCTGCTGACTCCCAGTTTCTGGGATAGACGATAAGAAAAAATAAGAGCCACTACATTGAAGTCGTGGCTCTTATTTTTATAATTAATAGAGAAGTTGCTTATTAATCGATAAACCGGCGTGTGAGCTGTTCAAATTCATCAATGCGGCGGTCGCGCAGGAAGGGCCACCAACGGCGGACGTTTTCACTGCGGTTCATGTCGATTTCTACCACCATGTTTTCTTCTTTCAGGTTGCTGGCCTGGGCGATGATTTCGCCTTGCGGACCGGCTACGAAGCTGTTTCCCCAGAACTGGATACCGTTGGTCTGGCCGGAAGGATCGGGTTCAAGGCCTACACGGTTTACAGCGATAACGGGCAGACCGTTGGCTACGGCGTGACCGCGTTGTACGGTTACCCATGCACCGAGCTGGCGCATCTTTTCTTCCTGTGTATCGGTACTTTCCCAGCCGATGGCAGTAGGGTAAATCAACAGTTCAGCACCTTTCAGGGCCATGATGCGGGCACCTTCCGGATACCACTGGTCCCAGCAAACTTGTACGCCGAGCTTACCGATGGAGGTCTGGATGGGTTCGAATCCTAAGTCACCGGGAGTGAAATAGAATTTCTCGTAGTAGGCAGGGTCATCGGGGATGTGCATCTTGCGATACTTTCCGGCAATGCTTCCGTCTGTATCGAATACTACGGCAGTGTTGTGATACAGTCCGGCCGCACGGCGTTCGAACAGCGAAGTGACCAGTACCACATGGTAGGCAGCGGCTATTTCACTGTAGAAGCCGGTGGAAGGACCGGGGATGGGTTCTGCCAAGTCAAATAAATTAGTATCTTCTGTCTGGCAGAAATAGGGTGTGTTGTGGAGTTCCTGAAGAACTACCAGCTGTGCACCGGGTTGTGCCACAGAAGCAATGTTGCGGTGCAGCTTTTCAAGATTCAGTTTGAGGTCGTTCGTACAAGCTTGCTGTACGATGCCGACACGAATGGTTCGTTTCATTGTGTTATTTGATTTTTTACAGATTCAGGATATTGCATGGTGACACAGTGGAGGGAACCGTGCTGTTTGATAAGGGCACGGCAGTCCACGCCTACGATTTCACGTTCGGGAAAGGCCTCAGCTAGTACTTGGGCTGCACGGGTATCGTTTTCCGGCTGGGCATAAGTGGGATAGAGCACAGCCTCATTCATAATCAGGAAGTTGGCATAGGTGGCCGGAAGGCGTTTGCCATCTTCGTCATAGATAGCTGCGGGCATGGGTAACGGAAGCAGGCGGTAGGGGTCTCCGTCGAGGGTGCGGAAGGTCTTGAGCTGGTCTTCCATGGAGCGAAGGGCACCGTAGTGCTCGTCATTCTTGTCCAGACACTGCACGTAGGTTATGGTGTGGTCAGGGCAAAGACGGGCCAGGGTGTCAACATGGCTGTCGGTGTCATCACCGGCCAGGTAGCCATAATCCAGCCAGAGTACCTGACGCAGGTTGAAGCGTTCCATCAGGTAGGCTTCGATGTCTTTGCGCGAGAGGGTGTCATTGCGGTTGGGAGCCAACAGGCAGGGCGAAGTAGTGAGCAGGGTACCCTCTCCGTCGCTTTCAATGGAACCTCCTTCAAGCACGAAATTGCGGCAATTGATGTAATCGCCGTTGAGTATACCAGTCTTGAACAGATGACTGTTGATGAGGTTGTCCTTATGGGCGGCAAATTTCATTCCCCAGCCGTTGAAGCAGAAGTCGAGAAGTTGTGGGTCGGAGTGTTTCTCCTGCAAAGTGATGAACGCATGGTCGCGTGCCCAGGTGTCATTGGTAGGACATTTCACAAAAGTGACTTGATCACGATAGGGAAAGTCGGCCAAAGCTGCCGGAAATTCTGGAGCCACGAGCAACAGCGGCTGACGACTGGCTATTTCGGTAGCAAGGTGGACAAAGCAGGCTTCTACTTCTTCGAGCATATAGGCCCAGTCGGTATCGGCATGGGGCCAGGTAAGCTGTATGTAGCTTTGTTTGTGCCATTCGGCAGGCAGGTAATAGGTCTTTTCCATATTCTTGTATGATTATTTTTCGTTTGATTCTCTTTTTTCTCTTGCGGCAGGAAGGGCTTCTTGCGGAATGTATTTCTGGTCTTCTCTTTCTTTCTGTTTGCTGTTGCGGTTTTTCCGGCGGCGGAGGAACCAGTCGATAAGTTCTTGCCAGTTCATGAAGTCTTTTTTGTACATGATACCGATGCCCTGGGTGGTAAGGGTGGACTTCGTGAAGTAACGGTCGTTGGTCTGGTTGTATCCGCGCAGACGGAACTCCCCGTTCTTGGTGAGCAGCCAGATAGCTTCGAAGTCACCCACAAAGTTGGTGTTACGCATGGTGTTTTCGCGGTATCCGAAGTTTCCGTTAATTATCAGTCGGTTGTTCAGCAGACGGCCGGACAGGATAGCTTCGGCTTCTACATCGCTCCAGCCTTTTTCTCCGGTAGTAAGGTTGGTGCCGACATTCCAGTTCTGGTTGTCGATGACTTGCGAAAGCATATTGTTCAACTGGCCCGACAGAGTGCTGAATGCCAGCGAGCTGGTGGCATCGGTCTGACCGGTATTGTTGGCATAGTCGTAGGTGTAGAATTTGCCAACCCCCAGCAGGTAAATAATCTGGGTGTTCATCTGTTCTTCGGTGCTGGTGAGACTACGTACCAGTTCGCGGTCTTCTTCGCTCACGGTGGGCAGTTCAAGTCCAAACGTCAGGTTGGGTGAAGTGAGACTGCCGCTCAGGTTCAACAGACAATTTACGCGGACATTTCCACGTGAAGAGGAAGCGTCGGCTATCAGGTCGTTCAGTGAAGCAGAGTTCACTGTGTAGACAGCCTGCACGTTCAGATTGGCAGCCTTGGGGTCGCCATTGAAGGATACCACGCCTCCCGGTTGCAAGGTAAAATCTTTACGGATGACGTTTTGCATGCTCATCTTGTAAATTCCTTCGCTGATGTTATAGTTACCGAACATCTGGAAGTTACCCTGATTGAAAAAGTTAATGCGCAAGTTTCCGGTTCCGTAGGCAGATATATAATCTCCGGCCGAGGGATCCATGATGATTTTCATGTTGGCACGTTCGGCTGGTTCTATCTGTAGGTTGATATGGATGGCGGTGGGTGTGTCATCGTCTTCCTGCTTGTCGGGCTGATTGAGCGGATGGTATACTTCGGCCTTGACCGCAGCTTGTTTGCGGCGAGGGGTACGGTCTACGAAAGTGATAAACCCGGAATTGGTGGCCTCCGCTGCCGTTCCCAGCACATAAACAAATTCTGTCTGGTTGTCTGCACGGACTTCTCCATCAACGTTCAGTTGCCCGTCACCTCCCCGGAGCAATACATCTCCGGTGGCATAGATATGACCGTAGAAGGGGAATTCAGGAGTTTCCTTTTCTGAGTGGAATACCAGCATGCGGTCTGTATTGAAGCGGAACTGATAGCTCAGGTTCTTTAGTTTGGTATGCCGTAATTCTCCGTCGGCAAGTCCTGTGTGTCCTTCAGTATCTTGTAAGCGGACATTCTGGAAACGGAACAAACCGGAAGCGATGTGTACGGAATCGGCTGATGCCCGGAAGGTGGTGTTCAGGATGTTGACCTTCATCTGCATCTGTGCCTTGACTTTACCTTCCAAATCAAGTTGGGCGAAGGGGCCGAACAGGCGAACGTCGCCATGCACGTTTCCGTTGACATTGCTGAAGATGTTTTCTACAAAGGGTTGCAGGAAAGAAAGTGGGGTTCCTCCGGCTTGGATAAGAAGATCAAGTCCTTTCATCTTAGGAGAAACATAGCCGGTTACCCGGGTAGTGCAGGTACTGTCGCGGCGGATGTCGGCATTCAGACGCACACCTCCCAGTTCTTTATCCCATGCCCCAAGGATGTCGGCTCTTCCCAGCAAAGCATGGTTAAGAGAAAAATCTTTTACATCGAGATGAGCTTCCATCACCGGGTCTTGAAGTACATGGCGCAGGTGGACTTTTCCACTGATGCCTCCGTCAAAGCGTACGGCATGGAACTGAATCATGTCCATGATGTAGAGCAGGTTGATGTTTTTCAGGTCTACCAGGCAGGAGTCTGTTTCCGTTTTTCCCAGTCGCCCGTTAATTTTCAGGTGCTGGTCGCGGTGTTCAAACAAGAAGTCGTGTATTTCGATGCTGTCTTTTGCAATATCCACAGTAGCCGGATGTATGTTCCAGGTGGTATCATTCAAGATGACCTGGCTGGGTTGTATGTCTACACGGGTATGTAATTCTCTTTTCAAGCTGTCCTGGCAGAAAGAGGCGATGGCATCAATTTTACCGCTGTAGGTAAGCTGGGTATTGTTTCCCCAGTAGAGTGTGCTGTGCAGCTTGTCATTTTTGGCACGAGTGATGAGGGATAGATTGAACATGGCTCCCTTTTTCATTAATGTGCCGGCACGAACTTGACATTGTAATTCATCGGGACGGCTTTCACATAGCAGGGTGCCTGACTCATAATATTTCCCATTGTATGTGAATTGAGGAAATGAGCCGTTGATGCGCATTTGTGAAAGGCTGTCGTTGAGTTGTCCGGAGAAAGTGGCTGGCATCTGCAAGTCAAACGGTATATTCAAGACTTTTGAGAAGAATTCACTGTTCTCCATGCGGAACTGGAAGTGGAACTGGTTATTCAGTTCTGTGGGTTTCTTTTTCCCTTTTTTCTGTTTTTCTTCAGGGAATAATGATGGGATATGCTTTCGAATAACTTTTTCCATGCTCTTCAGCAGGGTGTGGTAGGCATATTTCCCTTGGATGCTTCCGGTTAGGAACGGAGAGTCAATACGTATTTCTTTCACCTCAGCATGTTGCGTGAGTTGGGTTGCATCAATTTGCAGGCGAGGAAGAAAGTAATTTCCGACCTCATCAGGTGTACGTACAAAAAGACTGTCGAGGTTGATTTTTCCCTGAATATCGTCAATGGAGTGTCCGGAGAAATCAGCTGTCAGGTTAAGGGATACGTCAGTATCTTCGTATTTCTTGGTTAGTTGAAGCTTGTTGGGACGAAAATCTCGTACTTTTACCCGCAGATTGAAATCGGGTACAGCTTGCTGGGTAACAAAACTTCCGTCTACGCTGATTTTCCCGTTTTCATCGTCGAGTGATAAATGTCCGTTAAAACCACCTGGCTTGAAATTTCCGTTCAGTGCGATGTGCTGATACTGATAATGGTTGTATTCCAAAGAAGAGATTTCTCCTTTGACATGTGATTCTGGTTGATGGTTTCGGTATTGCAGACCGTTCAGTTCCAGATCAAAAGAAGTCTTTCCAAGTTCTTTTTTCGCCAATAATTTCCCAAGTTCAAAATTATTGGTGGAGATTCTGCCAGAATAACTTTTTTGCAAGGTCGTGGTGTCGGTGTGCATTGTCATGTTGGCATTGAGTTGCCCTGGAAGGCTTTGCAGAATACCGTGTGCGGTGATTTGTGACGGATATCCTGATACATCCCCCCGAAATTTGAGGAAGCCCAGACGCCGTACAATGTCAGGCACAGTTGCGGTGGAGCCTTTCAGATTATGTATAAGCCAGGAAATGGCATTTTCGTCAATATCAGCCTGAGTAATCTCACCAAAGAAATAGGGTGGCTGCGAAGGATTGCTGTGGTCAAACATTCCTTCGGCATGTACTTCCAACGCTTTGTGAGGACTTGCCAGATAAAAATTACTGCATCGGGCTTGTTTCCCTCTTCCATGAAAGGCCATATCAATGTGCACAGAGTCTTGAAAATGTTGCAAGGCTGGTACAAAACAAGCTATGTCGGCAGGAGTGACGGAAGCACTCAGTCGCCCCATATAGGTGGTCTGTGTATCCGAAAGGAAATCAGGCTCAGTAAGGTTTCCTGCTACCGTGAATGTGTTGATACTGACGATTGTACCTGGCAGGGTAAGGTTCAAATCGTGTAAGTAGATACCTCTGGAATTGGCTGTGGCTCTCAGGGCAAATTTTTTCAGCTGAAATCCGCTTTGTTCATTAAAGCTCATACGGCGGATTTGTGCGTTGAGTGAATCAGTTTGTAGCGCTTTCAAAGAGATGGTTGCAGAAAGTTCGCTAATGCCGATGTGATGAGGGTTGAACTGACGAGGGGTATTAGACTCTGAGAGCACATCGTAATGAAATTGCCCGCGACGGATGAGTACGGAATTGATACGCAGGTCAATTGACTTCTGGTTTTTTGTGGTGTCTTTCGAAGCGAAAGCGTCAATCAGAAACTGGCAGTTCAGAGGAGCTTCCGGATGGGTACGGTTCAGACGGGCATCCAGCCCGAATAACTGGATACTGCTGATACGGATTTTTCCACGAAAAAGAGACGGGACGTCAATCTTGACGGAAAAGCGCGAAATGCCTAGCATGTCTTTCTTTTGCTGGTCTTTTATTTGCACGTTTTGTATGACGATGCGGTTCAGGAGGCCCAGGTCCACATTACCGATGCTTACTTCTGCTTGGGTGAGACGGGTAAGCTCACGGGCTGCATACGTACTGATGCGATGTTGGATAGCCGGAAGGTTCAGCAAGGCAATCAGACCGAAATAGAATACCAGTGTCGAAATAACTGTGATACGTATGGCTTGTTTTATGCGCGTGGCTTTACTCATTCTTTATACAAATTACAGACAAATGTACAAATAACCCTTGAAGAAAAGGGTCTTTGAGAGCGTTATTAGTAGTTTTTAAGTTTTGGAGGATTGCTTTTCGTGGCCTTTATAAATGAAA
>NZ_DBEXBB010000280.1:0-7182 GCF_048170425.1 Phocaeicola sp. | reverse complement strand
GCAGCCGATTTGAACTTGATTTCTCCATCCTTTCCGATAATCACGCAATGAGGAATGGAAAGTGCTTTTTGTGCGTTGCCGAAGGTTGTGTATATTTCATCCTTAAACGCTTCTTGCACGCGTACATGCTCGCCCATCAGGTCATAATGTGCTGCCATCTTGCGCCATTTGGCATCTTCTTCCGGGCGGTCGATGGAGAGATACAGCAGTACGATGTCGTTCGCTTTGGCATACTCCTGTAAGGGTTTTACATAGGCGAAAGAAGCACGACAGGGACCGCACCAAGTTGCCCATATATCCATGAAGATAACCTTTCCTTTATATAAGTCGGTAATGTCTTTGAATGTCTTGGCGTTGTCTATATTAGGGAAGTGGATGTAGTCGGGTGTTTTAGCTTGATTGAAAGCCTTGTTCTTGGCAATGGCCTCATCTATCAGCGGTTGCCATTTGCTTTGTGGATACAGTTGCTCGAATCGTTCTTCCAGCGGAAGTATTTCTGGGTCGTATTTTTCCTCGTTTGCGTCCCTCAGGAAAAGCAGTGCCATGGCCGATTCCTGCGCCTGACCTGTAAGGTTTTTTTCGATGTAATGGAAAATTAACTTATTGGGATTTTTCTTCAAGTCTTCGTCTACCGGTTCTTCTTTAGTGTAGTAAGTAATGCCGGCATTGTTGTAGACTACTTCATGGAAAGCGGGCGAGAAAGTGCTGGCCGGGTGATTTACCCGACAGAATTCCATCATCTTCTCCCATTCCTTGAGCCAGCTTTGCTTGGTGGCTTCGGAATAGCGGTAGGCAATGCCGAAAAGCTGGTTCTGGAAGGCCCACATCGTCTGTATGCGTGTATTCTGGCAGGCTTTTTCATATAAATCCTTATCCACACCTTTCATCTTTTCATCTAAGGTTAATACCGCATCCTGCAATTTTTTGCTGACTGAAGTAGCTAGGGTGTCCTGGGTAATCCCCCACTTGTCGCCTTTTCTTGAAAGTATATCAAACACGTCTTGTCCTAGTTCGTCCATTAGCCTTGATACCTCCATGTTCTTTTCATTCTTGCCTTCCAGAATGGAGATGGGATGCGTGGCTGCGGCATCAATTTGCAGGCGATAGTTTCCGCCGTCGGCAATGAAGGAACCTAAGTAACGCTTTCCCCACAGGAACAGGCGTATCTGTTCGTACCCGTTGCTGGGGAGTGTGATACTGAACGTGCTGTCCGTATTCAGTTTCAATGTATCCTGAGATTGCGAATTAAACATTCCGTCGATGGATTTCTGATAGATAATTGTGCCTCCGTCTAAATTTTTTACAGAGCCTGTAATCTTTATTTCGTGTGAGTCGGTACATGAGGCAAATGTTCCTGCAAGCACACTGAGTGAAAGGAGTGCGACGTGTTTGGCTTTCATATACTATAGAGTTTAAGTTTTATGACATATTATGTTGTTTAGTCCAAAGGTAAGGAATTTTTTGTTTGGGACTATAAATCTTATCCGGAATCTATTGCCACCTTGATTTCAGCCTGCCAGATTAGGAATTGCGGGAGATAAATCTTACCTTTGTGTGTACGAAAGGAATAAAACGAAATGGCCATGAACAGACTTTATCCGGTAGGCATACAGAATTTCGAAGATCTCCGCAGCAGGGGATATATTTATGTAGATAAGACTTCGCTTTTATATAACCTGGTACAGACAGGTAAATACTATTTCCTGAGCCGTCCCCGTCGGTTCGGTAAGAGCCTGATGATTTCCACGTTAGAGGCTTATTTCCTGGGAAAGCGTGAACTTTTCAAGGGGCTTGCCATGGAAAGTCTGGAAAAGGACTGGGCGGTGCATCCCGTACTTCACATGGACTTGAATACGGAAAAGTATGATACGGAAGCAAGTCTGGAAAACAAGCTGGAACTGACGCTGAAGCAGTGGGAAGCAGAGTATGGCCATAACCCGGATGAGTATTCCGTGGCGACCCGTTTTGAAGGAGTTATTCGTCGGGCTGCGAAGCAAACAGGGCAAAAGGTGGTGATTCTGATAGATGAGTACGACAAGCCCATGCTTCAGGCCATTACGAATTCGGATTTGCAGACTAAATTCCGTAACACACTCAAGGCTTTCTATGGTGCCCTCAAGTCGTGCGACGGCTCTATTCATTTTGCCATGCTGACGGGCGTGACGAAGTTCAGCAAGGTGAGCGTGTTCAGTGATTTGAATAACCTGCGTGATATATCCATGGTGAATCAGTATGCAGAAATTTGTGGTATCAGTGATGTGGAGCTTCACCAGTACTTTGACGAGGATATTCATGCCCTTGCTGAAAAAGTGGGCGTAGATTATGCCAAAGCCTGTGAACTGCTGAAGGAAAACTACGACGGCTATCATTTCTGCTATAGCTCAGTGGGTATGTACAATCCTTTCAGCCTGTTGAGTACTTTTGCCAATATGCAGATAGGCAGCTACTGGTTTGAGACGGGTACCCCGACTTACCTGGTAGAGCTGATGAAGCTTCATCATTATCCGGTGGAAGAGATTGAGCACATCGTGACCAGCGGTCCGGTGCTGGATTCCATCGATGCGGCTTCTACCGACCCGGTACCGGTCATCTACCAGAGCGGCTACCTGACCATCAAGGACTATAACGCGGAGTTTGAGAACTATACCCTCGGTTTCCCGAACCGGGAGGTGGAGCAAGGGTTTCTCCGTTTCCTGCTTCCTCACTATGCGTCGGTGAGCGTCAGCAAGTCGCCCTACGAAATCCAGTGCTTTGTGGGCGAGGTGCGCAAGGGTGATGTGGACGGTTTCCTGAGTCGCCTGCAGACCTTCTTCGATGATACGCCTTACGAACTGGCCCGTGACCGCGAGGTGCATTACCAGAACATCCTTTACATCGTGTTCAAGCTGATGGGTTTCCACACCGAGGTGGAATATCGCACATCGCGTGGCCGGGTGGACCTGGTGCTGAAGACGTCCGACTACATCTACGTGATGGAGTTCAAGTTGAACGGTACCGCCGAAGAGGCTTTGCAGCAGATAGAGGAGAAGGGCTATGCCTCTGCCTTCGCTGCCGATAGCCGGAAGGTGATAAAGGTCGGGATAAACTTCAGTGACAAGACACGAAGCATTGAGCGGTGGATTGTAGCGTGAGGATTCGAATCAAGTAAATGCTTCCTTTTCTGTCGCTTTAGTATTCGGTGGATTGAAGAAATTGTTCTTATCTTATTATTATAAAAACATTTAGCTATGAGAAAAACAACAAACAATTGGAAGTTTATTTTTTGTTGTGGAATGTGTGTGCTCTTTTGGGGAATAATACAGAGTGCATGTTCCGACAAAGATTCGCAATTGGAGGAACCTCCGTCTACTTCAACAGAGGGGAATATTACATTTGATAGTGAGACGGATTTTTCTCCTGAATTCAGCAGTGAAGGAGGAGAACTTACCTTGCGATTTACAGCGTCGATTCCCTGGGAAGTTACTGTAACTAGTACTTTGTCGGATAACTGGATAACCATAAGTCCTACACAAGGAGAGGCGGGGGAGGCCGTTGTGACCTTACGGTTGGAGACCAATCAGACAGCAGAAGAACGAACTGCTATTCTTCATTTTAGTTGTGGAACTTATAAGAAATCAATTGAAATCACTCAGCGTCCTCAAGAAGATGCTGAAGATCCGGAAAATCCTGAGGATTCGGAAAACCCGGAAGACCCAGAAGACCCAGAGAATCCTGAAGAACCCGAGAATCCGGAAGATGAAATTTTATCACTTTCTACTAAGGAAATTCATGCTGACGTATGGGGAGGGATATATGATGTTCGTTTAGAGCATAATCAGGAGTTTGAGTATTATCCATTGGCATCATATACCTGGATTAAGGAGGTTGTTTCACGCACCGTATCTGCTCAAACAATTTCTTTTCAAGTGGTAGCTAATGATACCTATGAGACTCGTCAGGCAACTTATGTATTTCGTAGCCAGACAAGCACCTTATCTGATACATTAACTATTGCTCAAGATTGTCAGCGTATTCTTTCAGTCTCTCCACAGCAGATTAATTTATCTGCTGAGGGACAGGATTTCATGATTGAAGTAACAGGAAATGTGGCATACTCAGTTGTTCGTTATGAAGATTGGATGACCTTGTCGGCCCAGCCAGCTCCTAGTGTGGATCATGGGCTCTTCCGTGAACAGCTTATTTTTCATGGAGCGGTAAATAATACGGCTTCCCAGCGTAAAGGACAAATTATCATACAGTCGAATGATGGAACCTTTCAACAAAGTGTTGAAGTGATTCAGGCGGGGAAAAATCCTGAGTTAGGAGGTAATATTGAAGATTTTGAAGAAAATGAATCAGAATGGTAAATCTGAAAAATAAAGTCTCATGAAAAAAATCTTTTTCTATATAATTTGTTTGTTTGTCTTGGTGGGATGCCAAGATGAACGGTTTTCTATGTCCTCTTCTTCCAGTCAAGAACTAAGTAAGCTGTATGCTACTACATCGGCAGTCGTGAAAAGTCGTTCCATACTTAATCCTGATAATTCGGTCAGCTGGAGTGAGAACGATATGATTGGAGTGTATAGTGATACGAGGAGACAGCCTGTTGCTTATCGTTATGTAAACGATAGTGGTAATTTGTTTTTACCTGAAGATAGCCTTGTTTCTGGATCACATTATTATGCCGTTTATCCTTTTAATTCTGATTGCGAAATGGAGGGGAGTAAAATCTCTCTATCTCTGCCAGCTATGCAAGAGTATACTGTCGGAAGTTTTGACCCAAAGGCTTGTCCGCTTGTAGCTCAGAGCAGTAACAATCAGTTTCAGTTCTTACAGACGACTGGTCTGATTCGTTTGAAATTGAAAGGGAGCATGACCGTTCATAAGATTCAGTTGGAGGGAAATAATGGGGAAAAGCTGGCAGGGTCTGGAAGTATTGACATCAGTTCACAGACACCAGCCTTTCAGCTTGACTCCACCAGTATAACTCTTTCTTCTTCTGTCTCTTTGCAAGAACTTTCTGTAACTTTGGAAGAAGAGAAAGATACTTCTTTTTACTTTGTGGTACCTGTACAGACATTTGAAAAAGGAATAACGTTTCGTATAACAGGTTGCCGAAAAGGAATGGAATCAGAAATTGAGATTGTGAAACGAAGTGACAAAGTGCTTCAGGTGTCAAGAGCTGTCATTAATAGTTTTAGCGGTTTAGATGTCGATAAAGAACTGACGCCAGAAGAATTGTCTCAAAAAGAGACCTTGATTGCTTTGTATGATGCTACAGATGGTGATAACTGGTATTTTAATGATAATTGGTGTACGGATGCACCTTTATCGGAATGGTACGGGGTGTCTATCGGTGCAGACGGGAAAGTGCACGGCCTGAATCTTTCTCATAACCAGTTGAAGGGTAGTTTGCCAGAAGAAATAGGCCTGTTAACTGAAATGGAGAGATTAGAACTCCGTGGTAACTGGCTATCCGGTGAGTTTCCTGAAGCTCTTTTTAGCCTGACTCGTCTTTCTACCCTCGATTTGGGAGATAATCAGCTCTCGGGAAACCTTCCTTCTTCGATAGGGAAGCTGACAGAGTTGTTTTCTTTGTCTCTGTCATCCAACGACTTCACAGGTAGCTTGCCTGAAGAGCTCGGAAGTCTTTCTAGTCTGAATTATGTGGAACTTTCATATAATCAGTTTGAGGGAAAAATTCCTGAAAAGGTAAGCCGGAGCCAATGGTGGAAGCAATGTGGTTGGTTTAATTTATGTCAGGATGGAAATGGGCTTGATTTAGAGAGCGCTAATTTATATTTACCCGATTTTACGGAAACTGATATGAATGGCAATTTGGTGAACAGTACGGAAATAATTCGTTCCCATGAACTGACATTGTATTTCCTTTGGAATCCGGGGCAAAACTATTTTATGACAGTTGTTCCTTCTATTTACAGAAAGTTTAAAGATTATGGACTGGCTGTATTAGGTAGTACCTATATCGATGGTGAACAGGATAGGGAAATGACAGAGCATTATATTTCTGAATATAAGATGGAATGGCCCACACTGATTAAATTCCAGCCATATCCTCAGATGTCTGAGAAAATGCCTGCAGCTCTTTTATTCAATAAAGAAGGAAAACTGGTTTACCATTCAGACCATACGGAGGTATCTTTGTTGAAGGGGATTATAGAAGAACTTCTTGGTGATCATTTTAATCCTTATGTTTCTACAGATTACGAGCAGGATGGAAAATCTGTGCTGTTACAGTCGGCCAAGACGGGAAATGGGGTTAATGTTGTCTTTCTTGGTGATGGATTTTCCGACCGGCAGATAGCGGACGGAACGTACGACCAGGTGATGCGTCGCGGAATGGAAGCTTTCTTTAGTGTTCAGCCGTATAGTTATTTTAGAGACTATTTTACGGTTTACTATGTCAATGTGGTGTCAAAGAATGAAGGGTATATTGAAGATGGAGAAACAGCGTTTGGTTGCTCTATTCGGGATGATGGGAAAGTTTCCGGTTGGGATGACCAGTGTAAGGCATACGCGTTGAAGTCTGGGGTGACCGATTATATTGATGATGATATTGGACGTCAGCTGCTGGTAATAACCATTATGAACTCTCCCAAATATACGGGAGCTTGTAAGGCGTATGCCTATATGTTCCATTTGGATGGTGATCATTCTGTGGGATGGTCAGTAGCCTATGTTGCTCGTGCCGACGATGCGGAGGTATTCCAGCAGATTTTACGTCATGAGGCTTGCGGACACGGTTTTGCCAAGTTAGGGGATGAATATTCCTCGTTGGATGCTGTGAAGTCAAGGGCTGTTCTCTCGAATGAGGTTCCATATTATTGCAGCATGTATGGCTGGTTTAAGAACATTTATGTGAAAGATGCTTCCGGAGAAGTTAATTGGAAGAAATTTATGGAAGATGTTCGTTATCAGCCTGAACAGATAGGCTTGTATGAAGGGGCTTATGGTCTGGCAAGTAATTATTTCCGGCCTACTGATACCAGTCTGATGAGGAATGCTATGGGCGGCTTTAATGCTCCGTCGCGTGAAGCTATCTATTATCGTATTCATAAACTGGCTTTTGGAACCACGTGGGAATATGATTATGAGTCGTTTGTGAAATTGGATAAGGAATACGGTATGCCTTAATTCTTAAATGGCAGGTCCAGAAGACTGGAAAAACGGCCTGATATCAAT
>NZ_DBEXBB010000279.1:0-10599 GCF_048170425.1 Phocaeicola sp. | reverse complement strand
AAATAGTACAAACAATTAAATTTCATACAAAAATGGCAGATTTGAAAGCTTTTGCAGAACAATTAGTTAACTTGACAGTAAAAGAAGTTAATGAACTTGCAACTATCCTTAAAGAAGAATACGGTATTGAACCTGCTGCTGAAGCTGTAGCTGTTGCTGCTGGTCCTGCTGCTGCTGGTGCAGCTGCTGCTGAAGAAAAAACTTCATTCGATGTAGTTTTGAAGAGCGCAGGTGCTGCTAAATTGCAGGTTGTTAAGGCCGTTAAAGAAGCTTGTGGTCTTGGCTTGAAAGAAGCAAAAGACTTGGTTGACGGTGCTCCTAGCACAGTAAAAGAAGGTTTGGCTAAAGACGAAGCTGAATCTTTGAAGAAAACTTTGGAAGAAGCTGGAGCTGAAGTTGAACTTAAATAAGATTATCCTGTAAATCAGGTAGTTCGGTTAAGAGTCCTCTGTAAAGGGGATTCTTAACCTTTTTGCGTCTATATTAAGTTCACTAGGTTTCATGTGTCGGACCTGTGAGAGCGACCGACTATAATTATCCTAGTTTTTACATTTTAAACTCCATACAGATGTCTTCAGAAACTCAAAATCAACGAATTAATTTTGCTTCTATTAAGAATCCGATGCAGTATCCGGATTTTCTGGAAGTACAGTTGAAGTCATTTCAGGACTTCTTGCAATTAGATACCCCACCCGAAAAACGAAAGAATGATGGTTTGTATAAAGTTTTTGCGGAAAACTTCCCTATAGCTGATACACGCAATAACTTCGTGCTCGAGTTCCTTGACTACTATATTGATCCGCCTCACTATACAATTGATGATTGTTTGGAACGTGGCTTGACATATAGTGTACCTTTGAAAGCTAAATTGAAGCTTTATTGTACCGACCCCGATCACGAAGATTTTGACACAGTGATTCAGGATGTGTATCTGGGACCAATTCCTTATATGACTCCGAAAGGCACCTTTGTAATTAATGGTGCTGAACGTGTAGTTGTTTCTCAGCTGCACCGTTCTCCGGGTGTATTCTTTGGTCAAAGCATCCATGCCAATGGTACCAAATTGTATTCGGCTCGTATTATCCCGTTTAAAGGATCTTGGATTGAGTTCGCTACGGATATCAACAATGTGATGTATGCGTACATCGACCGTAAGAAGAAACTTCCGGTAACAACTTTGTTGAGAGCTGTAGGATTTGAAAATGATAAGGATATTCTTGAAATTTTCAATCTGGCTGAGGATGTAAAGGTTAACAAGACTAACCTGAAAAAGATTATTGGACGCAAATTAGCTGCTCGTGTGTTGAAAACATGGACAGAAGATTTTGTGGATGAAGATACTGGTGAAGTTGTTTCTATCGAACGTAACGAGGTTGTAATTGACCGTGAAACTGTCATTGAGCCTGAACATATCGACTTGATTATCGAGTCTGGTGTACAGAATATCCTCGTTCATAACGAAGAAGCAAATGCTTCTGATTATTCTATCATCTTCAATACTTTGCAGAAAGACCCAAGTAACTCTGAGAAGGAAGCTGTATTGTATATCTATCGTCAGTTGCGTAATGCTGATCCGGCTGATGATGCAAGTGCACGTGAAGTTATCAACAATTTGTTCTTCTCAGAAAAACGTTATGACCTGGGTGATGTAGGACGTTATCGCATCAACAAAAAGTTGAATCTGGATACTCCTATGGATGTCAGAGTATTGACGAAACAAGATATTATTGAGATTATCAAATATCTCATTGAGTTGATTAACTCAAAGGCTGATGTGGATGATATTGACCACTTGAGTAACCGTCGTGTACGTACAGTGGGCGAACAGTTGTCTAATCAGTTTGCAATTGGTCTGGCTCGTATGTCACGTACAATCCGTGAACGTATGAACGTACGCGACAACGAAGTATTTACTCCGATTGATTTGATTAATGCGAAAACCATTTCGTCTGTAATCAACTCATTCTTTGGTACAAATGCTTTGTCACAGTTCATGGACCAGACTAACCCGCTGGCTGAAATAACACACAAGCGTCGTTTGTCAGCTTTGGGACCTGGTGGTTTGTCACGTGACCGTGCTGGTTTCGAAGTTCGAGATGTACACTATACTCACTATGGCCGTCTGTGTCCGATTGAAACTCCTGAAGGTCCGAACATCGGTTTGATTTCTTCTTTGTGCGTCTATGCAAAGATTAATGAACTGGGCTTTATTGTTACTCCTTACCGTAAGGTGAAAGACGGAGTAGTAGACTTGTCTAATGAAGGTATTGAATACCTTTCTGCAGAAGAAGAAGAAGACAAGATTATTGCTCAGGGTAATGCTCCGCTGAATGATGATGGTACATTTATCCGTGAAAAGGTGAAAGCACGTCGTGATGCGGATTATCCGGTAGTTACTCCGGATCAGGTAGAATTGATGGACGTAGCTCCTCAGCAGATTGCATCTATCGCGGCTTCATTAATTCCGTTCCTTGAACATGACGATGCGAACCGTGCGTTGATGGGATCTAACATGATGCGCCAGGCAGTTCCTTTGTTGAAGACTGAAGCTCCGATTGTGGGTACAGGTATCGAAAAGCAGTTGTGTGAAGATTCACGTACACAGATTGCAGCAGAAGGTGATGGTGTGATTGACTTTGTGGATGCTACTACAATTCGTATTTTGTATGACCGTACAGAAGATGAAGAGTTTGTAAGTTTTGAACCGGCGTTGAAAGAATATCGTATTCCGAAGTTCCGTAAAACAAACCAGAGCATGACCATCGACTTGCGTCCGATTTGTAATAAAGGACAGCGCGTGAAGAAGGGAGATATCCTGACTGAAGGTTATTCTACTGCAAATGGAGAATTGGCATTGGGTAAGAACCTGCTGGTAGCTTACATGCCGTGGAAGGGTTACAACTACGAGGATGCTATTGTATTGAACGAACGTGTGGTTCGTGAAGATATTTTGACATCTGTTCACGTAGACGAATATATTCTGGAAGTACGCGAAACCAAGCGCGGTATGGAGGAATTGACTTCTGATATTCCGAATGTAAGTGAAGAGGCAACCAAGGATTTGGACGAAAACGGTATCGTGCGTATTGGTGCACGTATTGAACCGGGTGATATCCTGATTGGCAAGATTACTCCGAAGGGAGAGTCTGACCCGTCTCCAGAAGAAAAACTGTTGCGTGCTATCTTTGGTGATAAGGCAGGAGATGTGAAGGATGCTTCATTGAAAGCTTCTCCATCATTGCGTGGTGTAGTTATTGACAAGAAATTGTATTCTCGTGTAATCAAGACTCGTAGCGAGACAAATGCAGATAAGGCTATTCTGCCGAAACTGAATGAAGAATTTGAAGAAAAAGCAGCGGCTCTGAAAGCAATCTTGATTGACAAGTTGCTGGTATTGACAGCTGACAAGGTTTCTCTGGGTGTGAAGGATTATCTGGGAACTGAAGTGATTGCAAAGGGAGCTAAGTTTACTAAATACGATTTGGAATCATTGGATTATACCGTAATTCAGTTGAGCAAGTGGACTGCTGATGCTCATAAGAATGATATGATTCGTGATCTTATCGTAAACTATCTGAAGAAGTACAAGGAACTGGATGCTGAATTGAAACGTAAGAAGTTTGCGTTGACAATCGGTGATGAGTTGCCTTCAGGTATTATTCAGATGGCGAAGGTTTACATTGCTAAGAAACGTAAGATTGGTGTGGGTGATAAGATGGCCGGTCGTCACGGTAACAAGGGTATCGTTTCACGTGTGGTTCGCCAGGAAGATATGCCGTTCTTGGCTGACGGTACACCGGTTGATATCGTATTGAACCCGTTGGGTGTGCCTTCTCGTATGAACATCGGTCAGATTTTCGAAGCTGTATTGGGACGTGCCGGAAAAGAATTGGGCGTGAAGTTTGCGACTCCGATTTTCGATGGTGCTACTTTGGATGACTTGGATGAATGGACTGACAAAGCTGATCTGCCACGTTATTGCAAGACTTATTTGTATGATGGTGGTACAGGTGATCAGTTTGACCAGCCGGCTACAGTTGGTGTGACTTACATGTTGAAATTGGGTCACATGGTTGAAGACAAGATGCATGCCCGTTCTATCGGTCCGTACTCATTGATTACTCAGCAGCCGCTTGGTGGTAAGGCTCAGTTCGGTGGTCAGCGTTTCGGAGAAATGGAGGTTTGGGCAATCGAAGCATTCGGTGCTGCTCATGTACTTCAGGAAATCTTGACAATCAAGTCTGATGACGTAGTTGGACGTTCCAAGGCATACGAAGCAATTGTGAAAGGTGAACCTATGCCGACTCCGGGTATTCCTGAATCTCTCAACGTTTTGTTGCATGAACTTAGAGGTTTGTGCTTGAGCATTACGCTGGAATAACTTTTTCAAATGAAGAATGGAAAAGATGACTTCCATTCTTCATGATTAAATTCTTCATTATCATAAAATAAAAAGTATGGCTTTTAGAAAAGATACTAAGATAAAAAGTAATTTCTCAAAGATTACGATCGGTCTGGCATCACCCGAAGAGATTCTGGAAAATTCTTATGGTGAGGTTTTGAAACCGGAAACCATCAACTATCGTACTTATAAACCGGAACGTGACGGTTTGTTCTGCGAACGTATCTTCGGTCCCGTAAAAGACTATGAATGTCATTGCGGTAAGTACAAACGTATTCGCTACAAAGGCATTGTCTGCGACCGATGCGGTGTGGAAGTAACAGAAAAGAAAGTACGTCGTGAGCGTAGTGGTCACATTCAGTTGGTGGTACCTGTAGCTCATATCTGGTATTTCCGTTCATTGCCTAATAAGATTGGTTATCTGCTGGGATTACCGACAAAGAAACTGGATGCTATCATTTATTATGAACGTTATGTAGTTATCCAGCCCGGTGTGAAGGCTGAAGATGGTATCAGCAAATACGACTTGTTGTCTGAAGAAGAATATCTGGATATTATGGATTCTCTTCCGAAAGACAATCAATATTTGGAAGACAGCGATCCGAATAAGTTTATTGCCAAGATGGGTGCTGAGGCAATCTATGATTTGCTGGTGGGAATTGATTTGGATGCTTTGTCATACGAATTGCGTCATAAGGCAAACAGCGATTCTTCACAGCAGCGTAAAAATGAAGCGTTGAAGCGCTTGCAGGTTGTGGAATCTTTCCGTGCATCTCGTGGTCGCAACAAACCGGAATGGATGATTGTACGTATTGTACCGGTTATTCCGCCTGAATTGCGTCCGTTGGTTCCGTTGGATGGTGGTCGCTTTGCTACTTCAGACTTGAACGACTTGTATCGTCGTGTAATTATCCGTAACAATCGTTTGAAGCGTCTGATTGAAATCAAGGCTCCGGAAGTGATTTTGCGTAATGAAAAACGTATGCTTCAGGAAGCTGTCGATTCATTGTTCGACAACTCTCGTAAGTCGAGTGCAGTGAAGACAGATGCCAACCGTCCGTTGAAATCTTTGTCAGACAGTTTGAAAGGTAAGCAAGGACGTTTCCGTCAGAACTTGTTGGGTAAACGTGTTGACTACTCTGCTCGTTCTGTAATCGTTGTAGGTCCGGAACTGAAGATGGGTGAATGTGGTATTCCTAAGCTGATGGCTGCAGAATTGTACAAACCGTTCATCATCCGTAAGCTGATTGAACGTGGTATTGTGAAGACAGTGAAATCAGCGAAGAAGATTGTAGACCGCAAGGAATCTGTTATCTGGGATATCCTGGAACATGTAATGAAAGGACATCCGGTATTGCTGAACCGTGCTCCGACACTTCACCGTTTGGGTATCCAGGCCTTCCAGCCGAAGATGATTGAAGGAAAAGCTATCCAGTTGCATCCGTTGGCTTGTACTGCGTTCAATGCCGACTTCGATGGTGACCAGATGGCCGTACACTTGCCTTTGAGCAATGAAGCTGTACTGGAAGCTCAGATGTTGATGCTTCAGTCACACAATATTTTGAACCCTGCCAATGGTGCGCCTATCACTGTGCCTGCACAGGATATGGTATTGGGATTGTATTACATTACCAAATTGCGTAAGGGTGCCAAGGGTGAAGGTTTGATTTTCTATGGACCGGAAGAAGCAATGATTGCCTACAATGAAGGTAAGGTAGACATTCACGCTATTATCAGCGTAGTGGCTAACGACCTTGATGAAAACGGCAATATTGTGAAGAAGCTGATTAAGGAAACTTCTGTAGGTCGTGTCATTGTAAACGAACTGGTTCCGGATGAATGCGGTTATTTAAATACCGTTATTTCTAAGAAGTCTCTGCGTGACATCATCAGCGATGTTATTAAGGCTGTCGGTGTGGCTCGTGCTTGCGAATTCTTGGATGGTATCAAGAACTTAGGTTATAAGAAAGCATTCGAAGGTGGTCTGTCATTCAACTTGGGTGATATCATTATCCCGAAGGAGAAGGAAGAACTGGTAAAACGTGGTAACGAAGAAATCGAACAGATTATGATGAACTATAACATGGGATTCATCACCGATAACGAACGTTACAACCAGGTAATTGATACTTGGACTCACGTAAACAGTGACTTGTCAGACATTCTATATAAGACTATTAAGAACGACGACCAAGGATTTAACTCCGTATTTATGATGTTGGATTCTGGTGCCCGTGGTTCTAAGGAACAGATTCGTCAGTTGTCTGGTATGCGTGGTTTGATGGCTAAACCGCAGAAAGCCGGTGCTGAAGGTGCACAGATTATTGAAAACCCGATTCTTTCTAACTTTAAGGAAGGTCTTTCGGTGTTGGAATACTTTATCTCTACCCACGGTGCCCGTAAGGGTCTTGCCGATACTGCGTTGAAGACTGCCGATGCCGGATATTTGACTCGTCGTTTGGTTGACGTTTCTCATGACGTAATTATCAACGAAGAAGACTGTGGTACGTTGCGTGGTCTGGTTTGCACAGCCCTGAAGAACAACGATGAAGTAATCGCTACTTTGTACGAACGTATCCTGGGTCGTGTATCTGTTCATGATATTATTCACCCGACAACTGGTAAGCTGATTGTAGCTGCTGGTGAAGAGATTACAGAAGACATTGCAGAAGAAATCGAAAAATCTCCGATTGAAAGCGTAGAAATCCGTTCTGTATTGACTTGTGAATCTAAGAGAGGTGTTTGTGCGAAATGTTACGGGCGCAACCTGGCTACCAGCCGTATGGTACAGAAAGGTGAAGCCGTTGGTGTAATCGCTGCTCAGTCAATCGGTGAGCCGGGTACTCAGTTGACTCTGCGTACATTCCACGCCGGAGGTATCGCAGGTAACATGGCTGCCAATGCAAGTATCGTGGCTAAGAATGACGCTCGTCTGGAATTTGAAGAATTGCGTACCGTTGATGCAGTAGAAGAAACAGGTGAACCTGTGAAGATTGTAGTAGGTCGTCTGGCCGAAGTTCGCTTTGTGGATGTGAATACAGGTATCATCCTTTCTACTCATAACGTTCCTTACGGTTCTAAGTTGTATGCTTCAGATGGTGAGGTGGTAGAAAAAGGCAAGCTGATTGCTAAGTGGGATCCGTTCAATGCCGTTATCGTAACAGAAGCTACTGGTAAGATTGACTTTGAGTCAGTAATTGAAAACGTAACCTATAAGGTAGAATCAGATGAAGCTACTGGTTTGCGTGAAATCATTATTACTGAGTCTAAGGACAAGACAAAGATTCCGTCATTACACATTTTGGATGAAAATGGTGGAATTATCCGTACATACAACTTGCCGGTAGGTGGTCACGTAGTAGTAGAAGACAAACAAACCGTGAAATCGGGTGATATTCTGGTGAAGATTCCGCGTGCCGTTGGTAAGGCAGGTGATATCACCGGTGGTCTTCCACGTGTAACTGAGTTGTTCGAAGCTCGTAACCCGTCTAACCCGGCTGTCGTTTCTGAAATCGATGGTGAAATTACGATGGGTAAGATTAAACGTGGTAACCGTGAAATCATCGTTACATCGAAGACTGGTGACGTTCGTAAGTACTTGGTTGCTTTGTCTAAGCAGATTCTGGTTCAGGAAAATGACTATGTACGTGCCGGAACTCCGTTGTCTGACGGTGCCATTACTCCTGCCGACATCTTGGCCATCAAAGGTCCTACAGCCGTTCAGGAATATATCGTAAATGAAATCCAGGACGTTTACCGTCTACAAGGTGTGAAAATTAACGATAAGCACTTCGAAATCATCGTTCGTCAGATGATGCGTAAGGTACAGATTGACGAGCCGGGTGATACTCGCTTCTTGGAACAGCAGGTTGTAGACCGCATTGAATTCAATGAGGAAAACGACCGTATCTGGGGTAAGAAAGTGGTTGTAGATGCGGGTGATTCTCAGAACTTGCAGCCGGGACAGATTGTTACAGCTCGTAAGCTTCGTGATGAGAACAGTATGTTGAAACGTCGTGACATGAAACTGGTTGAGGTACGTGATGCAGTTCCTGCTACTTCTACTCAGATTCTGCAGGGTATTACACGTGCTGCATTGCAGACATCAAGTTTCATGTCAGCTGCATCATTCCAGGAAACTACCAAGGTATTGAATGAAGCTGCTATCAACGGTAAGGTTGATAAACTGGAAGGTATGAAAGAGAACGTTATCTGCGGTCACTTGATTCCTGCTGGTACAGGTCAGCGTGAGTTTGAGAAGATTGTGGTAGGTTCTAAAGAAGAATACGATCGCATCTTGGCAAACAAGAAGAATGTATTAGATTACAGTGGAGTTGAATAATCTCAACTACTATCATAAAAAGAGCCGTCTCATTTGAGGCGGCTTTTTTTATGTGCTTATTTGATGTAAGCAAGCATCGTATATTTAAAGTTTTTCGTTATTCTGATAATTGACTATTATAATTGTGTAGTACCTGTCATTTCCGCATTATAGGAGGGGAAATAGTACTTTGCTGATGCGTATGCCCAGTTTTATTTCCTTTTCCAATATAGCAGAATAAAGCGTCCGCCTGTGGCCATCAGGGCAAGAGAAAGTCCGGTATAAAAGACCGCAATAAAACTTTCCGGCAGCAGGCGTGCGGTACGGATGGTTATGCCAAGGGCAATCATGAAAGCCATCACCAGCCAACCCTTCACGTCAAAAAACGAGAATGGACAGCGTTTGCTGGGATTACCGGTGGTGATACGCTGGGCATGCTTGCGGTAGAGTTTCTGGAAAATCATGCAGAAGAACAGCAGAAATATCAGACTAGCCTCGCAGACCTTGAGCAGCCAGTAGTGCGCATCCGTTATCCAGCAGGAAATGCCGATACGGAGAATGTTGATACCGGCAACCAGCCATACGATTCCGGCCGTAAGCAGCAGCGTATTGGAAGATACTCCGTATTTCATATACTCTCAGCTTAGAACCATTTTATTTTCCGAAAAATAACAAAGGCCGTTGCCGAGAGGAAGATGGAGAAACATACAATCAAGGCAAAGGCGTGCGGCAGTCCTTCGATGTGAATATCGACGTTCATACCATAGAAACTGGCAATCAGCGTCGGTACCATCAGCACGATGGAAAGACTGGTCATGCGTTTCATGATGGTGTTCACATTGTTGGAGATGATGGAGGCAAAAGCATCCATGGTACCCGTAAGAATGTCACTGTAGATGTTTACCTGATTGTGTGCCTGCTTCAGTTCGATGAGCACATCTTCTGTCAGTTCCGTATTCTGATAGTCTTTTTCATTAAAGATGTTCTGAAGCCGACCTATCATGACCTCGTTGCCACGGATAGACGTATTGAAATACACCAGACTCTTCTGCAGGTTCATCAGCCGGAGCAAGTCCTCGTTACGGATGCTACGCTCCAGCTCCTTTTCCGCATTATTCACTTCGTTGTTGATTTGTTTCAGGTATTTCAGGAACCATACAGCCGACGAGTAAATCAGTCGCAGAATCAGTTCGTATTTATTGGGCACGTTGATACCTTTGCGCTGCGTATGTTCGATGAAATCCGGCAGCATCTCCGTAGAGTGATAGCACACCGAAATCACCAGTTCATTGTTCGTAATGATACCGATAGGCACCGTGGCATACGGCACTTTTGAATCAGGAGTCTGTACGGGAATACGCAGAATGGTCAGCAGCCAGTTACCTTCCGTATCCGTACGCGGACGTTCGTCGGTATCGGCAATGTCATTCAAAAAAGACTGGGGAACTTTTAATTGTTCTTGCAGGAAGTGGAAATCCGCGGCATCCGGACATTCAATGTTAATCCAGCAGTTAGGCTGCCAGTTGGCTTTCTCTACAAAGCCAGCTTCACAAAAAAGATACTTTCTCATCTGTCTGCTCCTTTCCTTCATTTTAAGCCCGGAGGAGCATCTTCAGAGTAAAAGACAGGATTACTCACGACACCCCTTCAGGAAGTGGTTAAAATAATTGTAATACGTTCGCGAGTAATAATCGTCCATATTAGTTCGTTTTAGGGTATAAAAAAAGTTCGTCTTTTCAACGAACTCTCAAGCTCTTCAGGTTGGACTTGAACCAACGACCCTCTGATTAACAGTCAGATGCTCTAACCGACTGAGCTACTGAAGAAGATTCAAAAATGTTTCAAAAAATAAGCTATTAGGTTTTGAATTAAACAA
>NZ_DBEXBB010000278.1:0-16310 GCF_048170425.1 Phocaeicola sp. | reverse complement strand
TCTATTCTTTGTGGGAAAAGGACGATTTGATTGGGATTGTAGGAACGAAAATGTATCTTTGCCATATTACTTTGCTTATGCTTAAAGATACAAAATCTTTAGGTAATAACAAAGCCTCGGCTTGGGAAAGTCGGGGCTTTGCCATAAAAAAGAGGGTATGCATTTTGACACACCCTCTTTTACAATTCAATAAATAACTACTTCTGAACTTCAATCTTTTCCCTTATTTAAAAGTCAGCCCGTTAAACAGAGCAGACTTTCCACCTTGATCTGTTCCTACCAGCTGAAGTTTACCATTCTTCAAAATAGCTTTACAAGCACCTTCTCCATCGTCCATACCTGAACGTCCAGGCACAAACTTAAGGTATGCTATATTTCCTTCCATACGTGTCAGAGAAAATTCATAAGTCACCAACAGCGACTTACGACCACTTGGCTCCACCACATACACTGACATGAAACCATTACATAAGGCTCCATCATTGTAAGGATTCAAGTTCTTTTTCTCTTTCACATTCAAGTCCAAACTCATCACAGCATCTTTTTGAGGAGTAGTGGCACTCCAACTTTTATTCCATGCTGAATTTCCTGTTTGTGCATAAACCATTCCTGAAAAACTGAGCAAAAAGATCAGCAAAATCCTACAGCTTTTGTAAAAATAACATTTCATCATAATTCAAATTTTAATAATTACAATTTACAACATAGATGCAGCAAATATACTAAGTATCATTACACAAAATATCTTAATACAAGCTTTTTCTGCTTCTAAAAATACTTGTCTGAAAAAACATTTTCTTACCTTCGAACATTATAATACATATACCACATTCACTTTACTTTATTTATTACTACACAATCATGATTTTTACAGCTGAAAACATACTGATGATTGGCTCTATCCTTATTTTTTCCAGTATCCTCATCAGTAAAACCGGATATCGGTTTGGTATTCCCACTCTTCTACTTTTCCTGATTGTAGGAATGTTTTTTGGCAGCGACGGACTCGGACTGCAATTTAACAGTGCTTCAGATGCGCAATTCATTGGAATGATGGCACTGAGCATTATTCTGTTTTCCGGAGGTATGGATACCAAATACAACGAAATCAAACCCATCCTTACTCCCGGTATTGTCCTATCAACAGTCGGTGTATTGCTTACCACTTTATTGACCGGTATATTTATATTCTATATTTCCGACTGGAACCGAACCAACATCGAATTAACTCTGCTGAGTTCCTTGCTGCTCGCTGCCACCATGTCGTCTACAGACTCTGCGTCTGTGTTCAACCTGCTTCGCTCCCAACGCATGAACCTGAAACAAAACCTACGCCCTATGCTGGAGCTGGAAAGCGGAAGTAATGACCCGATGGCCTACATGCTGACCATCGTGCTGATACAGGTGATTTCAAGTGGAAGCAATCCTGATTTTCTACTGATTACCAAAGACCTGCTCGTGCAATTCTTCTTCGGGGGAGTCATCGGCTACGCTATGGGACGATTCAGTGTGTGGCTGATAAACCGTATCAATCTGTCCAACAGTTCGCTTTATTCAATCCTCTTGCTAAGTCTGGTATTCATTACCTTCACCATTACCGACCAGCTGAAAGGAAATGCTTATCTGGCAGTCTACATCATGGGAGTCATTCTTGGAAATACCCGACTGGCTTACCGAAAAGAAATCAATACTTTTATGAGTGGACTGACCTGGCTTTTCCAGATTATTATGTTCCTTACCTTAGGATTGCTGGTCAACCCGCACGAAATGCTCGACATTGCGGCAGTTGCCTTACTGATTGGTGTGTTCATGATTCTCGTCGCACGTCCAATCAGCGTATTCCTCTGTCTGTTGCCTTTCCGTAACATTACGAATAAAGGCAGACTGTTCGTTTCGTGGGTGGGACTGAGAGGAGCTACCCCCATCATTTTTGCGACCTATCCAGTATTGGCTCAAATAGAGGGTTCACAGCAATTGTTTAACATTGTATTCTTTATCACCCTTCTTTCTTTGGTGATTCAGGGAATGACCATTACCAAGGCAGCTAAAATCCTGCATCTGGACTTGCCGGCACCTAAAGAAGGAAATGAATTTGGAGTGGAACTGCCGGAAGAAATTGATACCCGTCTGAATGACCTCACCCTAACAGCCGAAATGCTGGAAGATAAAAACAGACTGGCCGAAATGCAGATTCCGAAAGGAACATTGGTCATGCTCGTGAAACGTGGCAATGAATTCCTGATTCCCAACGGACAAATGGAACTGAAACCGGGAGACAAATTGCTGCTTATATCAGAAAACAAAAACAAGTCGGCTGAAAATTAATCAGCCAACTTGTTTTTCAGGTATTCATAAAAATCATACTGTGCACGTATGTCATCGTTACCCGGCTTTCTTTTAAAGACATTCCGCAGCTGACTATCCACCCAGCACGCTTTCCGGTTGGCCGACAACTGAAGTTCCAGCATGTCTGTCAGTTCCCGACGAAGTCTGCCGTCGAGGATAGGAGTTACCGCCTCGATACGACGGTATAAATTACGACGCATCCAGTCGGGCGAACCGATAAAGACCAGCGGGTCATCTCCATTTCCGAAGTACCACACACGGGCATGCTCCAAGAAACTGTCTACAATACGAGTAACCCGAATATTCCGACTGAACGGTTCTCCCGGAACCAGACAGCAGATTCCTCTTACAATCAAATCAATCTGTACCCCCGCCTCACTGGCACGATACAGTTCATCTATCATAGCCGTATCCTGCAAGGCATTCATCTTCAAAATTATCCGACCAGGCTTTCCTTCTTTTACCAAGTCGATTTCCCTCTGAATCATGGCTTTCAATTCCGGAAGCAGATTGAAACGCGCTATCAACAAGCGTTTGAAACGGGGCTCCGTCACTTCCTTCCGCAAGACTTTAAACAGGGTACACATGTCGTCCACTATCTGCTTGTTACAAGTGTATAAAGCTATATCTGCATAAATTTTTGCCGTCTTCTCATTAAAATTACCCGTACTGACATACGCATAGCTCCTTAACCGTTCTCCTTTATCATTCTTCCGGAGAATCAATGCCACCTTGGCATGTACTTTCAGTCCCGGGATACTGAATATAATGTCAATCCCCGCCTTCCGCATCAATTCGGCTGTGGCCAGATTATTTTCCTCATCAAAACGTGCCTTCAATTCTACAAACACCGTGACATGCTTCCCGTTTCGTGCGGCAGCAATCAAGGCGTTAATCACTTCAGAATGTTCTGCCACACGATACTGCGTAATCATGATTTCACGACAAAAAGGATCATGAACGGCTTCATACAGAAAATGAATGAAATGTTCAAAACTATGATACGGATAATAAAGCAGCATATCCCGTTTGGCTATCCGACGATACATAAAGTGTTTTTCATTCATCCCAGGCAAGAACATCGGCTGTGGCTTGACGATGGCCGGAATATCCGGATTCGGGTTAGGGAGGGACGCCAAATCTTCCAGGTTCAGATGCTTGTCGCCTGGCACAAGTTCTTCCCGGTTGATACCCAATGCTTCTACCAGGGCATCCAGAAAATCATCCGGCATTTTCCGGTCATATACAAAACGACAGATAGCACCAATCTTACGTTTCTTCACCTTCTCCTTCAATTTTTCCACCATGCTCTCTGCAGGTACATCATCTACAAACACATCGGCATCACGTGAAATCTTACAACAATAACTGCATTCTACCTTGTAGCCAATAAACACTTCTTTCAAATTGGCCTTAATTATATCCTCCAGAAACATGAGGTAATAATTTCCCTCATGCGAAGGAAGCTGCACAAAGCGGGGCACCTTACTATAAGGCATTTTTATAATATAATATTCCGGCTTCTCCTGCGCATCCTTCCATACCCTTACAGCCAGATACAGGCGTCTGTCTCTCAAGAAAAAGCGCACATTATCCGGATCGATTTTCACCGGCTGAATGTAGGGAAACACTTCTTCCATAAAAAAGCGATGCACAAACTCCTTATGAAAATCCTCCACCTCGCTTTTGCTCTGATAAAACACCACATGATTACGTCGTAATGCCGGAAGAATCTTTTCTTCATAGATGCGTACACGGTCTTCCAGCTGACGGTTCACCGTATCCGTAATCTGCCGAATCAGGTCGTGAGCCTCATCCACGGTCATGTCTTCACTCTTACCTCCAGATGCAACCGCCTTATGTTCTGCCACACGAACCTGATAGAATTCCTCCAGGTTAGACGAATAAATAGCTATGAAATTGATTCTTTCAAACAAAGGAAGAGTATCGTCATCCGCCTCCAGCAATACGCGGTGATTAAATGACAACCAGCTTATGTCCCGGTTGAAATATTTAGAGAGGTTTTCCATATACTGAAAATCATTCAAGGTTTCTCCAAAAGTAGTATCTTTGCCGGACAAAAGCAAAAGAAAAATGAAAAGAATCGGACTCTTATCGGATACCCACAGTTACTGGGACAAACGTTACTTGAAATATTTCGATGCCTGTGATGAAATATGGCATGCCGGTGACATCGGTTCACTAGAGGTAGCCGAACGTCTGGCGGATTTTCGTCCACTGAGAGCTGTCTACGGCAACATCGACGGACAAGACTTGCGTATACGCTTTCCAGAAATCAACCGTTTCCAACTGGAAGGTACCGATATACTCATCAAACACATCGGAGGTTATCCAGGAAAGTATGATCCTTCCATTCGGGAAACACTTATGACACATCCCCCAAAGCTGTTTATCAGTGGCCATTCACACATTCTAAAAGTTAAATACGACCGTAACCTGGGGTTACTCCATATCAACCCGGGAGCTGCCGGAAAATATGGTTTTCATCGAGTACGCACACTTGTACGATTCAACATAGAAAACGGGAATTTCTCTGACCTGGAGGTAATTGAATTAAATGATTAAAACAAAAAAATCTTGTCACATTCAAAAAACTTTCCGAAATTTGCACTCAAAATAAAACTCTATATGAAAACTTATCTAGTTACTGGAGCTGCCGGATTCATCGGGGCTAATTATATAAAATATATTCTAGGCAAGCATGACGACATCAAGATTGTAATTCTCGACGCTTTGACATATGCCGGGAATTTGGAAACAATCTCACAAGACATCGACAACGAACGTTGTTTCTTCGTAAAAGGAAATATCTGCGACCGTAATCTGGCCGACCAGTTATTCGCCGATTACAAATTTGATTACATCGTGAATTTTGCAGCAGAAAGTCATGTAGACCGCAGCATCGAAAACCCGCAACTATTCTTGCAGACCAACATCCTGGGAACACAGAACCTGCTGGATGCAGCTCGTCGCGCATGGGTTACGGGAAAAGATGAAAACGGATATCCTACCTGGAGAAAAGGTGTTCGCTTCCATCAGGTTTCTACCGATGAAGTGTATGGTTCTTTGGGCGCAGAAGGATATTTCACCGAAGAAACTCCCCTTTGCCCGCACAGTCCGTACAGCGCTTCAAAGACCAGTGCGGATTTAATCGTGATGGCCTACCGCGACACCTACAAAATGCCTGTAACTATCAGCCGCTGCTCCAATAACTACGGACCGTATCACTTCCCTGAAAAACTGATTCCACTCATCATCAAGAATATTCTGGAAGGAAAACGTCTGCCAGTATATGGAGACGGAACTAATGTGCGCGACTGGCTCTACGTGGAAGACCACTGTAAAGCCATCGACATGATTATCCATAATGGAAAAGAGGGTGAAGTGTATAATGTAGGAGGTCATAACGAAAAACAGAACATTGAAATCGTCAAACTGACCATTGCGACCATTCATCAGATAATGACCGAGCAACCGTAATATCGGAGCATCCTTAAAAAGAAACAAACAACTCCTGATGGACAAATCAGCATTGACTGGATTAACGATTCACTGATTACTTTTGTCAAGGACAGACTCGGACATGACCAGCGTTACGCCATCGACCCGACCAAAATTACCCGCGAACTCGGATGGACTCCGGAGACCAAATTTGAAGATGGTATCGTAAAAACCATCCGATGGTATCTTGACAACCAGAAATGGGTGAAAAACGTAACCAGCGGTGAATACCAGAACTACTACGAAAACATGTACAAGAATCGCTAAACAGCCTTTCTTCATATTACATAATAGAATGTCATTCCGGAAAATAAATTCCAGAATGACATTTTTTATTTCCCCGCTTCTTCTTTTCACTTTATCAGCATGCAAAAAGAAATAAAAAAACATTTTGACAACTTATTTCAAAAATCACTTGCATATTTACAAAATACACCTATCTTTGCAAGCAAATAAACATTTAAAGAAATTCATACATGAGTTACCTTATAAAACCAGTCGGCTATAAGCCGCTGCTTGACATGAAACAGACCGAACTGGGCATCAAGCAAATTAAAGAGTTTTTTCAGCAGAACCTCTCGTCCGAACTTCGTTTACGCCGCGTTACCGCCCCTTTGTTCGTTTTGAAAGGAATGGGAATCAACGATGACTTGAATGGCACGGAACGACCGGTTAGCTTCCCGATTAAGGACTTGGGTGACCAGCAAGCAGAAGTCGTTCACTCACTGGCCAAATGGAAACGTGTCACACTGGCTGACTATCAGATTGAACCAGGTTATGGGATTTATACTGACATGAATGCCATACGTGCCGACGAAGAACTGGGCAACATCCATTCTCTCTACGTAGACCAGTGGGACTGGGAACGTGTCATCACTCCGGAACAACGCACGGTGGAATTCCTGAAAAGCATTGTGACCCGTATCTATGCCGCCATGCGCCGCACGGAATACATGATTTGTGAAATGTATCCACAGATTAAGTCATTCCTGCCTCATGACGTACATTTCATTCATTCGGAAGATTTGCTGCAAATGTATCCGGATAAGACTGCCAAAGAACGTGAGAATCTGATTACCGAACGCTTTGGAGCCGTGTTCATTATCGGTATCGGAAACAAACTGAGCAACGGACTGCCTCACGATTTGCGCGCACCGGACTATGACGACTACACTACGGTAGATCCTAAAACGGGACTTCCGGGACTAAACGGAGATTTGCTGGTATGGAACGAAGTGCTGCAACGTGCACTGGAAATTTCTTCCATGGGTATCCGTGTAGACAAGTCTGCCATGCTCAAGCAACTGGAACTGGCAGGAAAAGAAGAACGTACCAAACTCTATTTCCACAAACGCTTATTGAACGATACGCTTCCTTTAACAATTGGAGGAGGTATCGGACAATCACGCTTGTGTATGCTTTACTTGAAAAAAGCACATATTGGAGAAATTCAGGCTAGTATCTGGCCGGAGGACATGCGCAAAGAATGCGAACAGCTGGGTATGCAACTCATCTGACAAACACATAGATCATTATATAAACGTAACAATCCCCTTGCTCCACCCGTACGAACGGAGCAAGGGGATTTCTTTTTGTGTATTTATTAATTTGTTGTTTCTTACCAGTTGACAGGAGTTTCTCCATGGGCCACCAGGTATTCATTGGTGCGACTGAAATGCTTGTTTCCAAAGAAACCGTTATAAGCCGACAGCGGAGACGGATGCACGGAAGTCAGTACCAGATGCTTGCTGCGGTCAATAAACGCTCCTTTCTTCTGCGCATAAGACCCCCACAAGATAAACACCAAATGTTCTTTCTGCTCAGCCAGCACACGGATGGCCGCATCCGTAAACTCTTCCCACCCCCGCCGCTGATGTGAACCAGCCTGATGGGCACGCACCGTCAAGGTAGCATTCAGCAGCAACACACCCTGTTCTGCCCAGCGAGTCAGGTTGCCACTGGCGGGAATCGGCATACCCAGATCATCGTGAATTTCCTTGAATATATTCTGCAAAGAAGGAGGAAACGCCACCCCGTCGTTCACTGAAAAGCACAAGCCATGTGCCTGCCCCGGTCCGTGATACGGGTCCTGCCCGATAATCACCACTTTCACCTTATCAAAAGGACAAAGGTTAAATGCATTGAATATCAATCTTCCGGGAGGATATACCGTAGTCTGCTGATACTCCTGACGGACAAAATCGGTCAACCGGACAAAATAATCTTTTTCAAACTCCGGTGCCAGTGCCTTTTTCCAGCCTTCTTCTATCTGTACATTCATAATACGATAAGTAAATAATTAATCCCAAAGGTTCAGTTTATTCTTTTGAGCTTCCGCAAGTGAAACCGTCTGTACCGTTTTCTGACGGTTCTTTTCACGCAAAGCCTGATACTCTTCATTCAAAGCTTCCACAAAAGCCGGACATTGCTCACGATTCAGCAACTTGGCAGCCACCAGCGCATTTTGTGAAGCATCCTTCATGTATACCACCGGCGCATGATACACCGGGGCAATCTTCAGTGCCGTATGCAGTTTCGAAGTGGTAGCCCCGCCAATCATCACCGGCACATCCAGTCCGGCCCGCTGCAGTTCAGTCACCACATGCACCATTTCTTCCAGCGAAGGAGTAATCAGTCCGCTCAGTCCTACGATGTCTACTTTTTCACGGATAGCCGTCTCCACAATCTTCTCGGCAGGCACCATCACGCCCAAGTCTATAATTTCATAGTTATTGCACGCCATGACCACCGACACGATATTCTTTCCAATATCATGCACATCACCCTTCACCGTAGCCACGAGCACCTTTCCGGCACTGCGAGCACCTTCTTCTTTTTCCGCCTCGATATAAGGCTGAAGAATAGCTACTGCCTTTTTCATGGTTCGTGCGGTTTTCACCACCTGCGGCAAGAACATCTTTCCCGAACCAAACAAGTCTCCTACATGGTTCATCCCTGCCATCAGCGGTCCTTCGATGATGCTCACCGCGTTCGGGTAACGTGAAAGCGCCTCCTGCAAATCTTCCTCCAGATAATCCGAAAGTCCTTTCACCAGTGCATGTTGCAACCGTTCCTCCACCGTGGTATTATTCCGCCACAACAGTTGCGACGACGCATTTCCATCTTGAGAGGCAGTACCTTCTTTCTCCTGCTTCAGGCGTTCTGCCGTTTCAATCAAGCGTTCTGCGGCATCCGGCCGACGGTTCAGCACCACATCCTCAATCCGTTCCAGAATATCCTGTGGAATATCCGTGTACAATACGGAAGTAGCCGGGTTGACAATCCCCATATCCATTCCCTGCTGAATGGCATGATACAGGAACACGGCATGCATGGCCTCACGAATATAGTTATTGCCACGGAAAGAGAACGACAAATTGCTCACCCCTCCACTGACATGAGCCCCCGGCAGATTCTGGCGTATCCATCCGGTAGCCTGAATGAAATCGACCGCATAATTATTATGCTCTTCAATACCCGTAGCTACGGCCAGCACATTAGGGTCGAAAATGATATCTTCAGGAGCAAATCCTACCTTATCTACCAGAATGCGATATGCCCGTTCGCACACCTCAATCTTGCGACTGTACGTATCGGCCTGCCCCTTCTCGTCAAAAGCCATGACGATGACTGCCGCCCCGAGCTGTTTCACCTCACGGGCATGCGCTATAAAGACCTCCTCTCCTTCCTTCAAGGAAATAGAGTTGACAATACATTTTCCTTGTACACATTTCAATCCGGCACGTATCACATCCCACTTGGAAGAGTCAATCATAATGGGCACACGGGCAATTTCAGGTTCCGAAGCCACCAGGTTCAGGAAGATAGTCATCTCTTGTGCGGCATCCAGCAAACCGTCGTCCATATTCACGTCGATGACCAAAGCGCCGTCTTCCACCTGCTTGCGAGCTATTGACAAAGCCTCATCGTATTTCTTCTCATTGATGAGCCGCAAGAATTTACGCGAACCCGCCACGTTACAACGCTCGCCTACATTGACAAAATTAATCTCCGGAGAAACTTCGAGCAACTCCAATCCCGACAGCCACAAATACGCATGCTTCTTCACAGGCACACGAGGCTGCACTCCTCGTATCAAATCCTGATACTTGGCAATGTACTGTTCCGTCGTACCGCAGCATCCTCCGATGATATTTACCAGTCCTTCTTCGATATACTCCTTCACTTCGGCAGCCATCTCTTCCGGAGTCTGGTCATATTGTCCCAGCGAATTTGGTAGTCCGGCATTCGGATAAGCACTAATATAATAAGGTGCACGCGAAGCAAGGCGTTCCAAAAAAGGTTTCAACTGACGGGCACCAAATGAGCAGTTCAATCCGACAGAAAACAAGTCAGCATGTTCCACCGAAGCCAGAAAAGCATCCAGTGTCTGTCCTGACAAAGTACGTCCAGCAATGTCTGACACGGTAACCGACAACATCAAAGGTACCTTCCGTCCGGTTTTTTCCATCGACAGTTCAGCCGCCCGAATGGCCGCCTTGGCATTCAGTGTGTCAAAAATGGTTTCAATCAACAAAGCATCCACCCCACCTTCAAGCAAGGCTTCCATCTGTTCACAATAAGCGGCCTGCAATTCATCGAAAGTCAGTGCACGAAAAGCCGGATTATTTACGTCCGGACTCATAGAACAGGTCTTGTTGGTAGGCCCTACAGCTCCCGCCACCAAACGCGGCTTTTCGGGATTCAGTGCTGTAAACTCATCGGCCATCCGACGTGCCAGACGTGCTGCCGCGAGGTTGATTTCCCGACAATAAGCCTGCACATGATAATCGGCCATCGACACCGAAGTGGCATTAAAGCTATTGGTTTCAATGATATCGGCACCAGCTACAAGGTATTTCCGATGAATGTCTTCTATAACCTCCGGACGAGTAAGACACAGCAAGTCGTTATTCCCTTTCAATTGTCCGGGAATATCCTTAAAACGTTCTCCCCGGAAATCCGCTTCCGAAAGATTATACTGCTGTATCATCGTACCCATTGCTCCATCGAGCACCAGAATACGCTCCCGTATCAGTTGTTGTATCGTCTTTGTCTGCATAGTTTTCGTGCACCATTATTTAACGTTTAAACATACGGTCCATCATCCGTCGGTCTTCTTTCTCTTTCAAGGTCTGACGTTTGTCATATTGTTTCTTACCCTTGGCCAGCGCGATGACCACCTTGGCCAGCCCTCGCTCGTTGATATACATACGGGTCGGCACAATTGTAAAGCCGGGTTCATCAGAAGTACGCTGCAACTTGCGCAATTCTTTCTTTGTCAGCAGCAGTTTACGGTCACGACGAGCCGTATGGTTGTTATAAGAACCATAGAAATACTCCGCAATGTGCATGTTCTTCACCCACAGCTCTCCACGGGAAAAAAAGCAGAAAGTATCTACCAGACTGGCTTTTCCCTGCCGGATGGACTTGATTTCCGTTCCGGTCAGCACAATTCCGGCCGTGTACGTATCGATAAATTCATAATCGAACGACGCCCGCTTGTTCTTGATATTAATATTATTTGAAACAGGTCTCATCAATTCAATATTACAGACAATTTATTAAACACAAATTCTATCATCACTGGAGAAAGCAGTATCAGAATGGAGGCAATAACCGTATAAGTAGTCAACTTACTTTCCGGAATTCCCAAAAACCGGCGGGCCCCTTCAAACACCACGGCTACAGTATACAGCTGAAGAATCCAGTGAAGTATTTCAATGGAAATCAATCCATTCACAATGTCAAGTACAAACAGCACCGTCATGGAATAACCAACAAACACTTGAAGCGCCTCCTTGTGTATGTACTTGTTAAACAAGTTCCAGCTAATTTTATCCAGCAGATAAACGGCTACAAAAAAACCACCAAACAAAGACACAGCTATGGCACAACAGCGGGTCAAGGCCCACTGGAAAAACTCCGTGCTGACATCACGTCCGATAAAAGTTCCTATAAACTCCGACAATCCGCACAATCCGATAAACGGATAGACGTATTCCGACATCATTCGGCCTCCCTGTCCTCCCGTCACTTCTTTTTCCCAGAAGCGTCCAGGCGAAGAAAGCAAAAATGCCATTTTATTGAACAATTCTTTATAATTCATTCCCAATTCTTTTCATTATGCGATGAAACGAATTGCAAATTTACAAAAAAGTATGAGATAAAGGAAAGAGGGACTTATCTTTTCAAGCTATTTAAAATTCGGTATTCCCAAAATAAAATCAGCCTTGAAAATTCAGAGAAAAACAGTGTATGGAAAAGACTTTCAGAGAAGTGTTTTTACCCTCCCCAAAATGCACTTACGTTTAAAACAAAACTCTTTTGTGTTTCAACTAAAACGCCCTTGCGTTTAACTCCAAATTCTTTGACGTTTGAATGTAAACGCAAGGGCGTTTTTTTCAAAAATAAAATCGGCATTATAAATAGCTATATAAGTTATTTTATAATGCCGATTCTTATCTTTACGATTTATGTTTATTATTAATTAGCAGTAGTTTCTTTATACAAATCATATACTACCGTCTTAGTTCGTTTTTTATTAGTATCCTTTGTCGGTACAGCGTAACTGTTACTATTGTATTCATATTCTACTTCCAGCTTTTCCGGCTTTTCTCCATGAACAGTCTCATATTGAGCCAGTAAAGAAGACAAACTTACATAAACGGCATCTGAATATTTCACGTTATAATCACTTGCCCAGGTTTCTGTACCTTCCTCTGTAGAAGAATCATCTATACCCGTAAGCTGATAACGTAAATACAACTTTAAGGTCTTAGTCGTTTCATTATCTTCTTCAGGCACATAATATACATTCAAATGGTGATTTACCAACTCTGTACTTAAATTTTCACTAGTAGTACCTTTTTTCAGGAAATAAGCGGGTGTCAAAACCAAATATTCATTGTACCCCCATACTCCGCCACCATTTTCTCCTAAAGAATAAAGAGAAACAGTAGAAGTTACATCAGGTAAAATTGACCCTGCATAACCCAAATCATTCAAATAAACCGGATCCCTCAACAATGTGACTGGTAACTTTTCTGTTTCCGCAGTCAAATCCACATCATTATACTGACAATAAACAAAAGCCAATTTAGAGTTTGTTGTAGTAGTAATTGACTTATTAGGTACAAATTGCAAACCATCAGGAGTAGAGAAAGTCACACTACCCCACCCTGAGTTCACTTCCAAATAACCATAGTATTCACTTATTCCATCATCTTCAGAGTTCAAACAAGAACTAAACCCCACCATTGTTAATAATGCAGCAAAAAAGACTGCCAATTTCTGTTTTTTCATACTCTATTCTACTCTTATCTTTAGTTTAATAAATATTTTAGATTTAAAATTCACAAAATAAATACGAAAAGAAAAAAAGACTGCACGGGAGCCGCTCTATTTTAACACAAAAAAACATTTAAAACTACTTTACTTCTGCAAAGCTATCCAAATGCTCATCTACATACGTTGCTATCAGTGCCGTAATCTGTTCTTCTTCTTCCATAAACTGTTCTTCCAAGTCATCAAAAGCCTCATACTGCTCATACATGGCCATGAATTCTTCTTCCGTACGTTCTTTTTCCAAATCCGTACGATGAGCATCGTAAATCTTTTTAGCCTCGTAAATTAACTTTGAAAAATCTTTTGCCCCAAACATACGCATCGCTTTGGCAAACGGGTTATCAAAAATATACGGTCCGTATCCATTCTGGATAAGCTGTACGAAACCTCCTTCCATCACTTCCTCACGAAAGAAATGATAGCCCAACAAGGTATGCTGATACCCATTCAGCAACGGCATGCTATCTGCATTAATCTTCCCTCCTGTCACCTCCAGGTATTTATCAATAAACACTTTCAAAAAAGCATCCATTCCTTCTTCCGCTCCTTTGCGCAAATCCGCATCCGAAACCGTAATCTGATTCGTTTCCATTCTATACCTAATAATTATTACCTACTTTTATACAAACCCATGATAAGGCATCTTCCTGTATTCAGGACAAAGATACAAGTTTCTTTTAGAAGATGAAAACATTTTGTCAACCGGAGTTTGCAAAACAGGCCAAACCGAAAAAAATATCATTAAAATGCAACAAAAAGTTTGGTTTCACCCGTTGCAGAACGAAATAAAACGACTAACTTTGCGAATGAATTAAGGAAGAAATTCCGTAATTCGTGGTTTACGAAATACTTATTTTTTATTACCAATAAAACGTAAAGAATATGACTTATTCACACGAAGTTGAACACATGTGTGTTGTAAAAAAAGGGCCTAATCATGGTCCAGCTCCAATTCCTGAAGAAGGAAAATGGGTTAAATCAAAAGAAATTAAAGACATCTCTGGTTTAACTCACGGTATTGGTTGGTGTGCTCCTCAGCAGGGTGCCTGTAAGTTGACACTGAACGTAAAAGAAGGTGTTATCCAGGAAGCATTGGTTGAAACAATCGGTTGCTCTGGTATGACTCACTCAGCTGCTATGGCATCTGAAATCCTGCCGGGAAAAACCATCTTGGAAGCATTGAACACTGACTTGGTGTGCGACGCTATCAATACAGCTATGCGTGAATTGTTCTTGCAGATTGTGTACGGACGTACTCAGTCAGCTTTCTCTGAAGGCGGTCTGATGATCGGTGCTGGTCTGGAAGACTTGGGTAAAGGTCTGCGTAGCCAGGTAGGTACTCTGTACGGTACTTTGGCAAAAGGTCCTCGTTACCTGGAAATGGCTGAAGGCTATATCAAAACTATCGCTCTTGACAAGAACGACGAAATCTGCGGATACGAATTCGTTCACCTGGGCAAGTTCATGGATGAGATCAAGAAAGGCACTGACGCAAACGAAGCTTTGAAGAAAGTAACTGGTACTTACGGACGTGTAACTGAAGAACAGGGAGCTGTTAAGAAAATTGATCCACGTCACGAATAATATAAGGAGGAAAGAACATTATGATTAGAGAAGTAAAATTTGAAAGCCAGGACCGTCGTATCAAACAGATTCTTGCTGCTTTGAACGCTAACGGTATCAAAGACATCGAAGAAGCTAACGCTATCTGCGAACAGTATGGTCTTGATCCTTATAAAACTTGTGAAGAAACTCAGCCTATCTGCTTCGAAAATGCAAAATGGGCTTACGTGGTAGGTTGTGCCATTGCTATTAAGAAAGGTTGCAAAAACGCTGCTGAAGCTGCTGAAGCAATCGGTATCGGTTTGCAGTCATTCTGTATCCCAGGTTCAGTTGCTGACGACCGTAAAGTTGGTTTGGGTCACGGTAACCTGGCCGCTATGTTGCTGCGCGAAGAAACTAAATGTTTCGCATTCTTGGCTGGTCACGAATCTTTCGCTGCTGCTGAAGGTGCTATCAAAATCGCTGCAAAAGCAGACAAAGTACGTAAAGAACCTCTGCGTTGTATCTTGAACGGTCTGGGTAAAGACGCTGCACAGATTATCTCTCGTATCAACGGATTTACATACGTTCAGACTCAGTTTGACTACTACACTGGCGAACTGAAAGTTGTTCAGGAAATCGCTTACTCAGACGGTCCTCGTGCAAAAGTAAAATGCTACGGAGCTGACGACGTTCGCGAAGGTGTAGCTATCATGTGGAAAGAAGGTGTAGATGTATCTATCACAGGTAACTCTACTAACCCGACTCGTTTCCAGCACCCGGTTGCAGGTACTTACAAGAAAGAACGTGTTCTTGCAGGTAAGCCTTACTTCTCAGTAGCTTCAGGTGGTGGTACAGGTCGTACACTTCACCCGGATAACATGGCTGCTGGTCCTGCTTCTTACGGTATGACAGATACTATGGGTCGTATGCACTCAGATGCTCAGTTCGCTGGTTCTTCATCAGTTCCTGCTCACGTAGAAATGATGGGATTCCTGGGTATCGGTAACAACCCGATGGTAGGATGCACGGTGGCTTGTGCCGTTGACGTGGCTACTGCTTTGAATAAGTAATTGAAGTAATTACTACATAATAAATCCCTGTAACTCTATGAGTTATGGGGATTTTTATTTTATATACATCTCATGAGTAGAAGATGATTCCCTATTACTTTTTGCTTGCTTTTCTTCTTATTGACCGTTGTGATTGGATGACGGAATTGAAGCTGAATATTGCTTGAATAAGGCTTGTTTCTCTAAGGTTGAGGAGTGGCTGATTATAGTTGAAAATGGGCTGAAAAGAGGATGTTTTGCGACCAATTTGCGACCATTTTCCCATTTTTTCAAAAGTGGTCGCAAAATTCGATTCATCTATCTAATACACAGAAAGATATATCATATTTAAAAGGACTTCCCAATGTCTAATTTTAAATGATTAAACTATGGTAAGAAGTTCATTTTCTATTCTCTTTGCCATAAGAGAAAGTAAAGCAAGAAAGAGTGGTAAAGCTCCTATTGAAATTACAATTACAGTAAATGGGGAAAGATGCACTC
>NZ_DBEXBB010000277.1:0-13163 GCF_048170425.1 Phocaeicola sp. | reverse complement strand
CAGCTAAAGCGGCATGACATGAATTTACAGACAGGAGCAGAAGAGGTCATCAGACTTCTTCCGGAACGTCATGTCCAACAGATAGGACTATATGAAAAAACACAGAAAAAGGGCAATAATAATGGCATATAAAGTGATTATCCTCTATCGACTTTATATGCCATCTTACTTTTAGGGACATTTACTGAATATCCCTTATTATATCTCCCCTCAAAAAACCCTTTCAAACAGCTTTCAAAAAAACGCCTTTACGTTTACATTCAAACGCAAGTGCGTTTCAAACAAAACGCCTTTGTGTTTTAAGTAAAACGTACTTGCGTTTGACCTGAAACGCCTTTGCGTTTTTCCAGTCCTTTCCCCAGTCTTTCCTCAAAATTTATAACTTGTTGATTTTCTGAAAGAAACACACATCCTGATAAGAAGTGCCTACCCGTACCCAGTCCTTCAGGATGCCACATTCAGTATAGCCTGCCGAAGTGAACAGCTTCCGGCTGGCCACGTTCCCCACCGGCGCACAGGCATACAGTTGCCGGAGGCCTAACAAAGAGAAACAGTGCGATTCTAAAAGAGAAAGCGCCGCCTGCGCCACTCCCTGTTCTCGCAGGTCTTTCCGTACCACAATCCCCACTTCTGCCCGGTTGTGACGCGCATCAAAGGAAAACACATCCACAATGCCGGCCACTCCCTGTCCCTCACATACAATCATCAGCCGCAGTTGCCCGTCGGCATACAAGTCATTCTGGTTCTCGGCAATGTAACGTTTCATCTGATAGCGGGAATAGGGTCCCGTGGCCGTACCCAGTTCCCAGAGTGCCGCATCGTTCTCAAAAGAGAGCATCACCTCCAAATCCTCCGGCTCGGGTGCGCGGAGACTGATATTTCCCTGTTTCATGGCTTGTTCATTTTTCCGGTTCATCCTTCTGCAAGTCAAGCTCCCGCATCAGTCGGCCACGCCCCGGCACACAAAACAGCGAGGCCACCAGCAACATCCCGACGCACAGCAGGCTTTTCACGTCAAACGTTGTATAATACACCGTCAGGTTGAACAGCGCCGGAGCCAGCAGCATGGCCAGACGGATTTCACACCAGCGGCGGTAGCTCACCAATGCTTCGGGCAAGGACAACTGACGGACATAACGCGTCAGCGAAAGGCTGAACATGCGCAGCGACAAGGGTATCAGGCACACCGTCAGCAGGATGCCGACAGTCTGCAAGATGTATTCTTCCTGTGCATCGCCCACCATACTCCCCTGAGGCAGCACATCCGTTTCATACAACACACACCCTGCCACGACCAGTATCCAGCACAAGGCAAATTCCGCTTCCAGCACGCGGAGCAGACGAGTCATTCTTTTTTCCATATTTTTCTATCTTTAAAGGGTTCCGGTAAACGCCACGCGGTTCACAATGGAGCGTCCCAGCGTCACTTCATCCGTATATTGCAATTCATCACCAATGGAGATTCCACGGGCAATGACGGTTATCTTCACGTCGCAGCCCGCCAGCTTGCGGAAGATGTAAAAGTTAGTAGTATCCCCTTCCATGGTGGAACTCAGCGCAAGGATTACTTCCTTGACGGTACCTCCTTTCACACGGTCCACTAAGCTTTCAATCTCCAGGTCGGAAGGTCCGATGCCGTCCATGGGCGAAATCACCCCTCCTAACACATGATACAGCCCGCGATACTGCTGGGTGTTCTCTACCGCCATCACGTCGCGTATATTCTCCACCACACACACCGTGGTCACGTCGCGCGAAGGGTTGGAACAGATGCGGCACACATCCGTATCGGAAATATTATGACACACCTTGCAATACTTCACCTCTTTCTTCAAGGTAGAAATGGCACTGCTGAAAGCCTCTACCGTGGCTGTGTCCTGACGCAGCAGGTGCAGCACCAGGCGCATGGCCGTTTTCCGTCCGATGCCGGGAAGCTTGGCAAACTCCCCCACCGCTTTTTCTAGTAAAACTGAAGGATATTGTTGATTCATGCTTATCGTTTCTTTAATACGAAAGGCAAAAATACGGATAAAACGAAAACCGACCTCCATTTCGCGGACATTATTTTCAAGGAAGTCTTCCACCGAATCCCGTTTTTATATTACCTTTGCATAAAACAACTCACAGATATAACCTATGGACATAACCAGCGCAGAGTTCGTCGTAAGTAACTCACGGGCCGACATGTGCCCCCAGACTCATCTTCCGGAATATGCCTTCATCGGACGTTCCAACGTGGGAAAATCCAGTCTCATCAACATGCTGACCAAGAATCCCAAACTGGCCATGACTTCGGCCACACCGGGAAAGACCTTGCTCATCAACCACTTCCTCATCAACAAGGAATGGTATCTGGTAGACCTTCCGGGCTACGGCTATGCCCAGCGGGGGAAAAAGATGATGGAGAAAATCCAGAAGCTCATTGAATACTACGTGCTGGAGCGGGAGCAGATGACCTGCCTGTTCGTCCTCATCGACAGCCGGTTGGAGCCGCAGCGCATCGACCTGGAATTCATCGAATGGCTGGGCGAAAACGGCATCCCCTTCGCCCTGATTTTCACCAAAGCCGACAAGCAGAGCGTGGGAAAGACGAAGGCCAGCGTAAACCGTTTCCTGGACACGCTGAAAGAACAATGGGAAGAGCTGCCCCCACATTTCATCTCTTCTTCGGAGAACAAGACCGGACGGCAGGAAATCCTCGATTATATCGAACAAGTAAACCGTTCGCTCAAGGAACAGGCCGAATAAAAATATCCTCCAGACTGTCATCTCCCTAAAAACAGTCTGGAGGATATTTACATATACTCCCGTTCAGCGTGAAAAAACAATGTTTCCGTCCCTGCTCACATCCAACTGGACATTGTAACAGGCTGCTCCGTCAGGAATACAGAGTGTGGCCACATAACGATAACCTTTCGCATCGACTTTCACAAAATCCATATCACTCAGAATAGCGTTTTTCAGAAAATCAGCAGGTACCACACGGGCAAACATGTCCTTATTTATATCTTTAGAAAACAAACGCTCCTTTCCCTTATACACGCAGATGTGGATAATATTGTCATAGTAAACCGTTTCCACCGGAAGACCTTCTTCATTGATGCTGACAAGAGTCACCCGCTTCTTGGTCGGGTTGATATACGCATAACCTCTGTAACGCTCCCCTCCATAGAAAACGACCGAATCTTTTTCAAACACTTCACTCTCCATTTCCTGCACGGGAACCACTGTACCAAACGACAGGGTGTCTGATTCTGCTTTATGCAGACTCACCACCTCCCCCATCGATGTGTGGTATCGCAAACTGTACGACAGACATTCTTCTATGACATAATGAATAGGTTGGGCGCTGTACACCGTCATTGTGTCATTGTGTACCCTGAAAGACATCGGGGCATTAATCTGGCTGGCATAATAAATGCTGTCGCCTTGAATCTTGAATAAAGGTGCCTCCGTGTTGTCATCCAGCCAGATGCCTTGCAGCCGTTGTATGACTTCCTGATTTTCATCCTGCTTTTCTGCTCTGTTCTGCTGGGGCGACAGACATCCTGCCAGCATTCCCATTCCCCCAAGGAGCATTGCCAAGCCCGTTTTTTTCATGCGTAAATGAATTTCTACATTTTTCTCCGGCAAAAATACAACAAATTTGGTTTTTCACCGAAAAATGCCCGTTGAAAGATACCCCACATAAGAGAAAAATGTATTATTTTTGCAATATGATTGAACTATCCAAACATATAGAAGTATTATTGCTGGAGAATGATTGTGTCATCGTTCCTGGCTTAGGGGGATTTATTGCCCACAAACGGCAGGCCGCATACTCCATCTCAAAAGGAGAATTTATGCCACCCCTCCGCACCATCGGTTTCAATCCGCAACTGATAATGAACGACGGGCTGCTGGCACAGTCGTACATGCAGGCTTTTAATACCGACTTCCCCGATGCCACCCGCCGGATTGAAAAGACTGTGGCTGAAATGAAAGACCAGTTGTATCAGCAAGGGCAGGTCACCCTGCACAACGTGGGTACAATCTACTATAACATGAACGGCGGTTATGCCTTTGAACCGGCAGCCACATCTTTCTCCACCCCAAACCTGTACGGACTGGAAAGCTTCACGCTTCCACAACTGCAGACACAGCCAGTTTCTTCTCCGAAACCGTTAGTTCCGGAAATACACGAAGAGGCAAGCAAACCGAAGAAACATTTCTCCTTGCGCCATTTTACGCGCAATGTGGTGGCCATAGCAGCAGCTGTATGTCTGTTCTTCGTGCTCTCCGTTCCGGTGGAAAACACGTACATGGACGATGCGAATTATGCTTCCTTAGGTTCTATCAGTATGTTTGATGCCATCCGCAACCAGTCGGCGGCCACCAGTATACAAACAGTTCCTCAAACAGCAGTAGCGCAAAAGGCTGTAACGAAACAGGCGGGCGAAAAGCGTGTCCGTAACAACGTGAACACGTTGAAACCGGTAGCCGTGAAAACAGAGAAGATTGCTGCCGCACCTGCCGCAAAGACTGCCGTAGCCAAAACGACGGCAGCAAAAGCTGAAACGAAAGCCGCCGCACCCTCCAAACCGGCTTCCGCACAACCTGCTGCAAGCAAGAAAGCGGCCTACATCATCGTAGCCAGCCTGACCACTTCGGACGATGCGCAGCGGGAACTGAAAAAATTCCAGCAGAAAGGATACAAGAATTGCCAGGTGCTTGAATCGGACGGACGCTTCCGCATCGCACTGGAAAGTTATGCCACTTCAGGTGAAGCTTACCAGAAAGTGCAGACGCTGCGTAACCAGGAGGAATTCAAGAATGCCTGGGTATTCACATCAAAATAAATATGCCCTTTAGAACAGAATGAAAAGAGTAAGATGCCCCAAATGTGACAACTTCATCCAGTTTGATGAAACCAAGTATGGAGAAGGACAGTCACTCGTTTTTATCTGTGACAACTGCAAGAAGCAGTTCAGTATCCGTATCGGAAAATCGAAACTGAATGCCGCCAACCGCAAGGAGGAAGTAATTGACGAGAAAGAAGGCATGCAGGATTTCGGCAACATATTAGCGATAGAAAACGTTTTTGCCTACAAGCAGGTGCTTCCGCTGCACGAGGGGGATAATCTCATCGGACGCCGATGCAAAGGTAACGACATAGACATCCCCATTGAAAGCAATGACCCGAGCCTGGACCGCCGGCATTGCTACATCAACGTCAAGAAAAACAAGCAAGGGAAAATCATTTATACCTTGCGCGACAATGACAGCATCACAGGAACTTTCCTGATGAATGAGATTTTAGGACCGAAAGACCAAATCCGCATTGAAGACGGAGCTATTATTACCTTGGGAGCCACAACCTTGATTCTGAGGGCTGCCGAGGGACAAACAGAAGAATAACCGCACACGGACTCTATCATTTTAGGATAACTAATAACTAACAAACCTTTTTATTTCGATTATGGCTTTTACAAACAACGTAATGATTGTCCGGCACAAACTGCTGGAAAACCTGGTTGCTTTATGGAAAGAGAATCAATTAGTAGAAAAAATTGACCGTATTCCTTTGGAAATCAGTCCTCGCCGCTCACAGGCGGTAGGACGTTGCTGTATCCACAAGGAGCGTGCCGTAACTAAATATAAGCTGCTTCCGCTATTAGGCTGGGATATGACCGACGAAACGGACGAACTGACCCCGCTTTCTGAATATGCCCGCAAGGCACTGGAACGCAAGGAAAGAATCAAGGAAAATATTCTCTGTGTCATCGACGAAGCATGTTCTTCTTGTGTACAGGTGAACTACGAAGTAAGTAACCTTTGCCGGGGTTGTGTGGCAAGAAGCTGCTACATGAACTGTCCGAAGGGAGCTGTACACTTTAACAAGAAGACTGGTCAGGCACAGATTGACCACGACAAGTGTATCAGCTGTGGTATCTGCCACAAGAGCTGTCCGTATCACGCCATCGTCTACATTCCGGTGCCTTGTGAAGAAGCTTGTCCGGTGAAAGCCATCAGCAAGGACGAGCACTACATCGAGCACATCGATGAAAGCAAGTGTATCTACTGTGGAAAATGTCTGAATGCCTGCCCGTTCGGTGCCATCTTCGAAATCTCTCAGGTGTTCGACGTGCTGGAAGCTATCCGCAAGGGAGAACAGGTGATTGCCATTCCGGCTCCGTCGGTATTGGGACAGTTCAAGGCTACCATCGAACAAGTGTACGGAGCGTTGAAAGAAATTGGTTTTACCGATGTAATTGAAGTGGCCGAAGGTGCCATGCACACTACCAGCAACGAGGCTCACGAATTACTGGAAAAACTGGAAGAAGGACAGAAGTTTATGACTACTTCCTGCTGTCCGTCGTACATCGAACTGGTAAACAAGCATATTCCGGACATGAAGCCTTACGTATCGAGCACAGGCTCTCCGATGTATTATGCGGCCCGTATCGCCAAACAAAAATACCCGAATGCCAAAGTGGTCTTCATCGGCCCGTGTATCGCTAAAAGAAAAGAAGCACAGCGCGACGAGTGCGTGGACTATGTGCTGACTTTCGAAGAACTTCACCCGATTTTCCGTGGCTTGGGTATCGAACTGGAACAAGCCAACCCGTACAAAGTGGCATACGAATCCGTATGCGAAGCGCACGGATTCGCACAAGCTGGTGGTGTAGCCGGAGCCGTGAAAGCTTACTTAGGCCCGAAAGCCAACGGCATCAAGATTATGCAGTTCTCTGACTTCACGAAGAAGAACATTGGTGTGCTCCGCGCTTATGCCAAGACCGGAAAAGTGGACGCACAGTTTATCGAAATGATGGCTTGCGAAGGAGGATGTGTAACCGGACCAAGCGCACACAACGATCCTATAGCCGGAAAACGCCAGTTGAATCAAGACTTACTCAAACGTACTCTTAAGTACGAAAACAATAATCAGGAATAGCCCATGAGGGAACTTATTGAACGCCTTTACCGGGAGCGGACACTGGCTCCCGGTGAATTGCGTACCCTTCTGCTGGAGTGCCGGGGGGAAGACCTCGACCTTCTCATGCAAAAGGCACGTGCCGTAGCACAAAGCCATTTTGGAAATAAAATTTACATCCGTGGACTGGTTGAAATAGGCAATTGCTGTCACAACGATTGTTTCTATTGCGGTATCCGAAAAAGCAACCGCCATCTGAAACGGTACCGGCTGGATGCAGAAACCATTCTCACCTGTTGTCGACATGGATACGAATTGGGATTCCGCACATTCGTTCTACAAGGAGGAGAAGACAGCTACATGAACGATGACAGAGTGACGGAAGTGGTCGCTGCCATACGAAAAGAATTTCCCGATGTAGCCATCACTCTTTCACTCGGCGAACGCCCCACAATTTCCTACGAGCGTTTTTTTCAGGCGGGAGCCAACCGTTATCTGCTGCGTCATGAAACGCATAACGAAGCACATTACCGCCGCTTGCATCCTGAAAGCATGTCGCTGTCCAACCGCCTGCGTTGCCTGAACGACCTGAAACGCATTGGATTCCAAACAGGAACCGGCATCATGGTAGGAAGTCCGGGACAAACTGTCGACCACCTGGTGGAAGACATTCTTTTCATTGAACAATTCCGTCCCCAGATGATTGGTATCGGTCCTTTCCTTCCTCATCATGACACTCCTTTCGCTACCTGCCCGCCCGGCAGTCTCACGCAGACCCTGACGCTGCTTTCCATCTTCCGGCTGATGCATCCGCAAGCATTGATTCCCTCTACTACTGCCCTGGCCAGCCTTACACCCGACGGACGCGAGAAAGGCATACTGGCAGGTGCCAATGTAGTGATGCCCAACCTGTCACCGGTGGAACAGCGAAAGAATTATGCCTTGTATGACAATAAAGCCTCCATGGGTTCAGAAGCTGCCGAGGGACTGCGTCTGCTGACACAACGGATGGCTGTCATTGACTACGAAATAGATAAAAGTCGAGGAGATTATCCCGACAAGACATTATAAATTACATTACAGCTATGTACAAGATTGATTCTCAAAAGGCAGAAGAGTTTATCTGCCACGAAGAAATTTTAGATACCCTGGAATATGCCCAAAGCAAAAGCCAGGACAAGGAGCTGATACGTTCCATCATTGAAAAGGCTCGCCTGTGCAAGGGACTCTCCCACCGCGAGGCTGCCGTACTGCTGGAATGCAACGACCCGGAACTGGTAGAGGAAATTTACCGCCTGGCCCGCGAAATCAAACAGAAATTCTATGGCAACCGCATCGTGATGTTTGCCCCACTCTACCTGTCAAACTACTGCGTGAACAGTTGTACGTACTGTCCTTACCATGTAAAGAATAAGACCATTGCCCGCAAAAAACTGACACAGGAGGACATCCGCCGTGAAGTCATCGCCCTGCAGGACATGGGACACAAGCGTCTGGCATTAGAAGCAGGAGAAGACCCGATTCATAACCCCATCGAATACATACTGGAATCGATAAAGACCATCTACAGCATCAAGCACAAGAACGGAGCCATCCGCCGGGTAAACGTGAATATTGCTGCCACCACGGTGGAAAACTACCGCCGCCTGCACGAGGCCGGTATCGGTACTTACATTCTGTTCCAAGAGACGTATCACAAGGAGAATTACGAAAAGCTTCATCCCAGAGGTCCGAAAAGCAACTATGCCTACCACACAGAAGCGATGGACCGCGCCATGCAGGGAGGAATCGATGACGTGGGTATCGGTGTGTTGTTCGGCCTGAACACCTACCGTTACGACTTTGTAGGACTGCTGATGCATGCCGAACACCTGGAAGCGACTTACGGCGTAGGTCCGCACACCATCAGTGTACCTCGTATCTGCTCAGCCGACGACATTGACGCCTCTACCTTTGAGAACGCCATCTCCGACGAAATATTCCAGAAGATTGTAGCCGTAATTCGAATCAGTGTGCCTTATACGGGCATGATTATCTCTACACGTGAATCGCAGCGTTCACGCGAAAAGGTACTTGCCCTCGGCGTGTCACAAATCAGCGGGGGTTCCCGCACCAGCGTGGGAGGCTATGCCACCGAAGAACTGCCGGAAGAAAACTCTGCCCAGTTTGATGTGAGCGACCACCGCAGCCTGGATGAGATTGTGGCCTGGCTGTTGAGATTAGGCTACATTCCCAGCTTCTGTACGGCCTGCTACCGTGAAGGACGTACGGGCGACCGTTTCATGTCGCTGGTCAAGACGGGACAGATAGCCAACTGCTGTGCCCCCAATGCCCTGATGACGCTTCAGGAATATCTCTGCGACTACGCCTCACCCGAGACACGTCGTCTGGCAGAAGACATGATACGCAAGCAAATGGAAGAGATTCCGAATCCTGCCATCCGCAGAAGAGCCTTGGAAAATCTGGAACGGATTGTCGAAGGGAAACGCGATTTCCGATTCTAAAATGTGAACTTAAAGCCCTATTAAACGTATGAACGATACTCCCCGTGCCAACCGGCTGCACATCGGTCTGTTTGGCAAGCGAAATGCCGGAAAATCATCGCTGATTAATGCCCTGACGCATCAGGATACAGCCCTCGTATCGGATATTCCCGGCACGACTACTGATCCAGTCTTTAAGGCTATGGAAATCCATGGTCTCGGTCCCTGCGTATTCATTGATACGGCCGGTTTCGACGACGAGGGTGAGCTGGGTGAACTCCGCATCCGGCAGACACAGCGCGCGCTGGAGAAGACAGACATCGCCTTGATGGTCTGCACCGACGAACACCTGGACGAAGAACTGCACTGGCAGCGCTTGTTGAAGGAAAAGAACGTACCTGTTATCTGGATACTGAACAAATGTGATTTGTTACCCGATGCCGAACAGACGATGCGCCGCATCGAGCAGCAATGCGGACAGGTTCCTCTGCTAGTGAGTACCCTCACCGAAAAAGGACTGGACGATATTCTGCGCAGCCTGCGAAACAAATTGCCGGATGAGACCATGGCACAAGGCATCGTAGGTCGGCTGGTAAAAGAAAGTGACACCGTCATGCTGGTCATGCCACAGGACATCCAGGCTCCCAAAGGCCGTCTCATCCTGCCACAGGTACAAACCATCCGTGAACTGCTGGACCGCAAATGCCTGGTGATGAGCTGTACCACCGACAAGATAGACGCCATGCTGTCCGCATTAGCCCGTCCGCCGAAGCTGATTATTACCGACTCACAGGTGTTCCGCACGGTATATGACAAGAAACCTGCCGAAAGTCGGCTTACCTCTTTCTCCGTCCTCTTTGCCCAGTACAAAGGCGACATAGACTACTATATGGAAGGAGCCAATGCCATAGCCCAGCTGACACCAGAATCACGGGTACTGATTGCCGAGGCTTGTACCCATGCTCCGCTAACAGAAGACATCGGACGAGTGAAAATCCCGAACATGCTCCGCAAGCGTATCGGTGAAGGCCTGCGAATCGACATCGTATCAGGTACGGATTTTCCGGAAGACCTGGCCCCGTACGACCTGATTATCCACTGTGGAGCCTGCATGTTCAACCGCAAGTACGTGCTGAACCGCATCAGCCAGGCCCGCACCCAACAGATTCCCATGACCAACTACGGAGTAACCATTGCCTACCTGGCGGGAATTTTGGACAAAATCGATTACTGATTTCTGAGAAGCAAGACTAGTTACCCTTCGTTATTCTGACGTGAATCGGTCCTTCAGAGGACTTATCCTCCTCCAACCGAATAGTATAATACACATAATCGTCAATGCCATACTTCTCATACCATTTGCGTGGCTCTACTCCGGAGTCACGCAAACCACAAAAGTAAATACCTCCCTCTATGGGAATACCGGAAGTATAACTCATAATAGGGGTTTCGGGACCATCACCAGGTGTATACGTCTCCATAAGAATCTTAAATTTATCTATGCGTACAGTATCCGTAAACAACGGCATATTGTTTTCAGTCGAATGGAAACAAGTGATACGCAGACTATCTTCCTTGTAAGGTACAGCCATAAAGTCAAGTGTCTCTACACTGTCTACCAATATAATATGAAGGAAATCGGGTAATAGTTCACGCTCAGTGAATACACCTTTCCGACAAGATACCTTTTGTAAGGTAGCACGTTTTCCATTAAACTCGCCCCGGATTATCAGCCTCAGATGTTGCACACCTTGCATTTGGAAGTATTCCTGTAAAGGTACAGAAAGGGAATGTGCCGGGTACTCATAACTAACTTTCACTTGTTGTGCCCATACAGGCATGCTCAACAGGAGGAATAGGACTGCTCCCAAAATTCGTCTCTGCATAACGGTCTCTTTTATCTTATTTCCTTCAAAGATAGGTATTTCTGTCAAAAGACAAACCTCCGCCTACAAAAAATGTGGCGCATACTTCCCAGCATGCGCCACATCCTTATTCCTTCTTCCTAATATCAAACCATCAACATACGATTTCCCGTTCAATTTCCTCAAAGCGAGGGAACAGCAGATTGTTTTCCAAGTGGATATGCTCAAACAAGGCATCCACAAACGCTTCCAGTTCCTGCATCAGCAGACGGTAGCTGGCACAGCCGTCCTGAGGTACGGAGAAATGATTCGTCAACTGAATGATGTGCAGGTAGCGGTTTCCTTCCCCTTCGTGCTCCATCTTCATCACCCGGATAGGATTCGCTATCGTACCGCAGTGCATCGGGGCCATACGCTGTCCCTGCTCCTTCGCATCAAACAATTCATAGAGATATGGGAACAACACGTTCTCTTCTTTTTGAAGATGCATTTCCAAGTCCTCCAATGATTCGCTGACCAATGCTTTCAGTTCATGCAGCTCCGGATGCGCTTCCCCATGTACTCGTTCCACCTTCTCCAGCAGCGCCAATAGTTCCGGTCCACGGGCACGAATTCCCCGGTGATGTATCTTCAGGATGTAATCCATGAGCAAGTCCAGCGGCCACGAAGCAAAAGGAATCCGTCCGTTACCTGCTTCATCCTGACGGAACAATGCCTGTTCCACTTCTTCTACAGCCAGTCCCAAATCAGCACAAGCTTTTTCCAGCGTCACTTCGCCATGACAGCAGAAATCAATACCATATTTTTTGAACACGCTTGCCGCTGCAAAATCATCAGCCACAATTTGTCCCACACTCGTATGCTTCCATTCTATTGTCTTCATATTTAATTCGTTTTATTGATTACGGATGCAAAGGTAGGCCCTCCGGCAGAGAAACTTTGTCACATACGTGACACCGACCTATAACGAAAGTTAAACCTGCTTCTGCGAAAAAGAAGCGCACAGCGTTTGCAGAAAAACACTAACTTTGCAGGCACATAAGAAAATATTTGCACATGGAAACAAAAGAAATACCTATACTTCTGCTTACCGGTTACCTGGGAAGCGGAAAAACAACCCTGCTCAATTACCTGCTGAGCAACCGCGAAGGCATCAAGTTTGCCGTCATCGTAAATGACATCGGAGAAATCAACATCGATGCGGAACTGATTCAGAAAGGCGGCATCGTAGGTCAGAAAGAAGAGAGTCTGGTGGCCCTGCAAAACGGCTGCATCTGCTGTACCCTCCGTACCGACCTTATCGAACAGATATTCGAGCTGATGAAAATGCAGCGCTTCGACTACATCGTCATCGAAGCCAGCGGTGTCTGCGAACCGGAACCGATTGCCCAGACCATCTGTTCCATTCCTCAGTTGGGCAGTGCCTACACCAAGTACGGAACCTGCCGCCTTGACAACATCGTGACCGTGGTCGATGCCCTCCGCCTGCAAAACGAATTCGACGGTGGCAACGAACTTACCCGAAAGGACTTGGAGGAAGAAGACATTGCCAACCTGCTCATCCAGCAGATTGAATTCTGTACCACCGTGCTGCTGAACAAGGTATCGGAAGTCACTCCCGAAGAACGGGAACGCATCAAAAGCATCATCCGTACCCTACAGCCTCGTGCAGAAATCATTGAATGCGACTATGCCAAGGTAGACCTCAACAAAATTGTGGGTACCCGCCGCTTTGACTATGCACGGGTGGCCACTTCTGCCGGATGGATTCGGGAAATAGAACGTCCCGTATCGGAAGAAGAAGCGCATCCTCACCACGAAGCACATGAGCATCATGAGGAACACGAGCATCACCACGAGGAAGAGCACGCTCATGCACATGCGCATGAACACTCACACGAA
>NZ_DBEXBB010000276.1:0-12684 GCF_048170425.1 Phocaeicola sp. | reverse complement strand
ATTTATATTTTTTTTGTTGTAAAAATCTGATAATCTAGACTATATAAGTAGATATTCATCTCTTAAAGAGAGATGTATGTATAGAATGTAAGCATTGACTTAGATTTGAATATGGTTCGAACTGATTTGTGGTGAAATAATTGTATGTGTCATGTTTTAGATACCTAATTGCTTTTAGCCTTGGTTTAAGGCTAAAAGCAGGTCTGTTATGCCAATTATATAGCATATTCGGAATAAAAATTATTAGTGTGTTAGAGAATTGAAAACGGGAATTTATGAAATGTAAGAGATTTGTGTGTGGGATATTGTTATGGATTTCGATTTTGGCATCGTATGCACAGAAAGTTGATAAAGCAGGGTTGCTCTCTGTATATGACAAGCAGTTTGAATTTTTAGATTCTTTGCTTAAGCAACAGTTTGCAGACCCTTGTGTGCCTTTGCAGGATTTCACTACCGATTTTAATTCCCTTTCAGAGTGTTATGCTGCATTTGAAGGTGCTGTTAATCGGAAAACTCGTGCAAATATTTTGGTGATAAGGAATCAAACAGGTCTTCAATGGTCGAATAATTACTATAACCGTATCGTGCCATATCGGCTTTATCAGCTTATTGATGATGATGGTGATTTTTCCATGGTTAAAGTTCGGTTCCAGACTGATCTGAGCTGGGACTTGATAAATTGTGGGCTTTTGTGGGGAAAATCAAAGATTGCCGCTCATAAACTTGATGCTGAAATGACACTGGCAGATGCTAAAATCAACATGCAGAACAGTTATATAGAAAGACTTACTACAGAAAATGTACAGCGGTATCAGCAAGCTTTGGCTCTTTTGAGATCCTTGCGCTTGCAGAATCTCTTGCTGCTGGAGCAGACAGAAGCGGTCTTGTTCGAGAATCAACAGTCTGGCACAGATAAATTACTGGAAATTATGGGAGAATTCTTTTCGATAGGGCAGCTACAGTCCGTTGATAGTAATTCATTTCAGTCTTTAAGTGGTCTGGCTTATCAGGTGATAGATACTGTGGCTCTGAATACAAATCTTTTTTTGGAAGCAATTAGGTCAAAGAACTATGAGTTGGTAAAACTTGATTTGGGTTTTAAACGGATTGGCACCCAAATAAAACAAACTTCATTTTGGAATAGTGTTACCTTGGCTCCTTTTATTCGTTTTGGAGTTTATGGTATGATTGATAACAGGCGTCAAGGCTCTATTGATATGGGAGTGAATTTCCGCATGCCTTTATCTTTTGAGCAGAGTAAATCTCGGAAAGCCTTAGTCGCCGACCAGCAGATACTGATTGCTAAAAGAGATCTGTCTTATCACTTTTTTCAAGAAGAGGTCTCTCGTTTAGTACAGGAACTTAGTCAATTAAATAAGAAAATGGTATATGAACATCAGCGAATTCAGGAGATGCGGAAGTTATTGCTGAGCCGTTCGGAGGCGTTTAGGAATCTCTATGGTGAGTATAGTCGTCCGGACCGTATTCGGGAGTATAACAGATATATCGCTTGTTTGGAAACTATTGTTCAATTGAAATACCAGAGAAATGTCATATTGATTGATTTACAGAGATATTTGCATGATGAAAAAATAAGCTCGTTTATAAATTACATACAATCTAGTTGATTCATTGTCATGAAAAATTTTGTATACAAAGCGCCTGAACGACAGGCTGAAATTGAATATATTAGAAAGAAGCAGAAACAGAGAATTGCCAAACAGCAAGTTATTTTTATATCGCTTTTCTTATTGTTTGTTGCTGGCCTTGTTTATTACATTGGATACAAACAATATTATTTGGAATTTCCTGGTAATGTGCATGTGAATGTGCAAAAAATAAGGGCAGTTGGAGATTTGATTGTATTCGATATGAATAAGGAAATTGGAGATGTTGTCGTTCCAGGTGATACTGTGTTTTCTTATATGTATTTGGATTATCTTTTGGAACAGGAAAATGTAAACAGGGAAGTTGATGTACTGATTAACTATCGTAAGACAATGCTTGATTTTGAGGAGGCTAGTAATGGAATAAGGGTCAAGAAGTCTAAAATCGCGAAGCTGAAGGAAGATATTGCGGAGGAAGTCTATAACATACAGTTAGGAATTAGTACTAATATGTACAAGTTAGATTTGGAACGACAGTTGCTAGAGGTAGAGGCAGATTTGCGGGCGCAGGAAAATGTGCTTGAATTATTAAGAAAGCAACTTCAGGATGTAAATATGGCATTGGAAAAAAGTAGTATTGAAAATCCCAATATTCAAATGCAGTATCTTACTCATCTGCGAAAAAAAGATTTCAATAGCGGTGTGGTGCATTTTTATGTTGCTTCCGATTCTGCTGTGGTAACAAGTTTGTCGGCGGCGAGGAGATCCCGGATTTTTCGCTCTGAAGATATTATCTATATGCAGCCTTTGGACGCGAATTTGTCTAATATATACATATCGGCCTACGTACCATTTGAGGATGTGAAATATTGTACCCGTGGCACTTCAGCAGAACTTGTGGTAAGTAATGAAATATCCTTGGAAGCTTATGTGGCTGTACAAGGTGCTGAGGCAGTCAAATTGCCTCCTAATCTGCAAAGTAATTTTACACGGAAAATTATGGTGAATCAGACTATTTTCAGGCTGAAAAAAGGGCAGTATATTCCTTTTTGGTGCTTGTCGGAAGGTACTCCTGTTACGGTGAGAATCCGGAAACCTGATGTGAAAAGAAATTCGAAGATGATTAACATCCATATATTACGATGAATATATATTAAAAGTAGAAAGCTATAATGATTGCCACATGGAAAATTGTTACCAATGATAAGGGAAGAAAAATATTGGTGGTTAATGGGATTCTTTCTGATGAGCAGAAAAAAAAACTGCGTTTGGAAGATTACGAAGCAATATATGTAGAATCTTTTTTTAAACAAATGTTTCAGAACTATCACTCTGTTTTTTCGATTCACCCTTTGATGGAGAAAAGTGCTGGTCTGAAACCTATCTTCGTAACGGATAAATTACGTACTAAGCTGGGAATATTAGCAGAAGTTATAGATGGATATGCCGATTCACCTACATCGCCTGGGGTAACGAATAAGATTGAGAAAATCTATCAGAACATTCAGGAAATGGGTATTGTACATCAGACTGTTCTAATAGATACTAAAGAATCTGCTCTTATTCACTCTTTTCGTTTTGTCATTGCCCGTAAACAATTCAAAATGACTCCACTGCTTTCCGTAGGATCAACCTCCGGATATGTAACTCCATTTATTGAAATATTGGAGCGTGCTGGGATTATTGACATTACTTTGCGTAAGCTTTTTCAGCTTAAACTGATAGAACTTGGTTACATACGGCAGACTCGTTTTCTGAATAAGGTATATTTATGTCCGAAATGCCAGCATTCGCACATTCTTTTCGTAGAGGTATGTCCCAATTGTAAGACGTCGGATATTCAGAGTCAGGCAGTGATTCATCATTTTCGTTGTGCCAATGTCTCTCCGGAGACTACCTACATGACAGACGGTATGTTGAAATGTCCTAAGTGTGGTAAATATTTGCGGCATATTGGTGTGGACTATGACCGTCCTACCGACATTTATATCTGCAACAGTTGCACCCACCATTTTACAACACCAGATATGAAAGCCATCTGTACCAGGTGCAAAGAGACTTTTAGTACTGTTCAGTTGGTGCCGTATGATATTTATGAATTTGAATTTACTTCAAAGGGAGTTCATGCATTCGCTTCGAATGAAGCTTATCTCACCCTACAGAAAGATATTGAGGTGGGAATCTCGTCGTATGAAAATTTTGCAGACTCTTTGAGGATGCTGGCCGGGATTAGCCATTCGGATGAGGATTATTTTGTTTTAGGCAGATTATGGATGATGGGAAAAAACGGTATGGTTCTTTCTGTTCGTCCAGATCATATTATTCTGCAATATGTGTATATGCGGTTCAAAAATTTTAAGGTAGCCACAGATGGAAGAATGATTTATATAGCACAAGTGGTGTCTGCTGATGATGAGAAGTTGCAGAATGCTTTCGTACATGAACAGTTTGCCAAGTTACAAAGCGAAATTATGACACTTAAACTAGAATATGTAAATATTCAATATGAAATCTTCAGCGTTTTGAAGAGTGATTTTGACGAACGGTTTGTGAAGGATTTTCAAATTGTTGCACCAGCTATTGATATAGATTAATAAAATGGAAATCATTAATCAATTTTATCAGGCCATATTTGAATGTTTTTCTTTTAGAGTAACCTTACCTGCGTTGTTTTGTATGTTTTGGTTCATGTTTGTAATAGAGGTTCCTCGTTATTTTTTGTTGGAGTTGGTTGTTGCTTTTTATGGAGGGATTACTTATTGGAAGCAGAAGAGAAAACTTACCGTAGCCCGGATGTTACTATATACGGACAATCCGTTAATTACGGTATTGGCTCCCGGGAAGAATGAGGGAAAGCATATCTTTAAGTTAGTTCGTTCCTTACGTGAACAAACTTATCGGAATTTTGAGATTATTATTATTGATGACGGTTCAGATGATGATACTCCATTTATATGTAAGGATTTGGAGAGAAACGGATATATTGATAAGTATTTCCGCCTGAACGAACGTGGTGGGAAAGCAAGCGCTGCTAATTATGGGGTATATCATGCTAGAGGAAAATATATTGTTCATTTAGATGCCGATTCGTCACTTGACCGAGATGCCCTCGAAAAGATCTTGATTCCTTTTTATATGGATAACCGTATCAAAGGGGTAGGTGGTTGTGTAAAGGTACGTAACTCTGATGAAACGGTATGTACGTCCATGCAAGCTTTAGAATATCTTAATACCATACAGGTTGGACGCATGGTTTCGAATTTTCTGGGAATTTACCATATCATATCCGGGGCTTTCGGCGCATTTGATGTTAAAGCGATTAAGCAGGTGGGCTGCTGGGATATTGGTCCGGGACTGGATGGAGATATTACTCAAAAGCTTCGTAAAGCTGGGTTTAAAGTCCATTTTGCACATGATGCAATCTGTATGACGAATGTGCCGTCGAAATGGCATATTTTGTTTAAGCAGCGGCTTCGCTGGTCTAAGTCTTTAGTCCGGTTCCGTATCCGCAAGCATATTAATATGCTTCTCATCAGGCGAAATTTCTCTTTTCTGAACTTTATTTCAAATATGGAGAATATTTTGTTTGATTGTGTATTGAATTACTTATGGTTGTTTTATATCATCCATCTGGGGGTTGTGTATACGGATATGCTTTGGGATATTTTTTTGATAGGATGGATGATTAGATACGTTATGGCGGTCATCTCCTTTGGAGTAGCAATGTTCATCAGCGAGCGTCCTTCTGAAGAATTCAAATTGTTTTTTTATTTGCCGTTACATACGTTCTACGCAGGGTATTTTATGCGTATAACTCGATTGATAGCGCATACGATGGAGTTTTTTTTCTTCTCGTCTTACAAGGATCCTTGGAATCCTTCCAAAACTTCAGTATATGCACGCATTGAAGGAAATTAGTTTATTATAGAATATGAAAGATTTAAAGATTGGAATTATCGGATTGGGATACGTAGGCTTTCCCTTGGCTTGTTTGTTTGCAAGGAAGTATCATACTGTCGGTTATGACCGCAATCCGGCAAGAGTGGATGAACTGAATGCGTGTAAAGACCGCACGAATGAAATAGATTCAGCAGTTATTCGTGAATGCCTGGAAACAAGACTGGTATGTACATCGGAAGAAAAGAAGTTAAAAAACTGCAATGTGTACATTATTACTGTGCCGACTCCTGTGGATATTTATATGCAGCCAGATCTTTCACCTCTGAAATCTGCTAGTGCATTGGTCGGTAAGTATCTTCAGGAGGGAAATATTGTGGTATATGAGTCTACCGTTTATCCAGGTGTGACAGAAGATATTTGTGTGCCTATACTTCAAGATGTATCTGGGCTGGTGATTAATCGGCATTTTTATGTTGGTTATTCACCGGAACGTATTAATCCGGGTGACAAAGAGCACATAGTAGAGAATATCCGTAAGATAACCTCAGGATCTACTCCAGAGGCTGCGGCGATGATAGACTGTCTGTATGCTTCGGTTCTGAAAAATGGCACTTATCTGGCTAAGTCTATTAAAGTGGCTGAAGCCGCGAAGGTGCTGGAAAATGCGCAGCGTGACATTAATATTGCTTTCATGAATGAAGTGGCAAAAATTTTGAATGCGTTAGGCATAGATACTAATGCGGTAATAGATGCCGCTGCTACCAAATGGAATTTCTTGCCATTCAGACCTGGACTGGTGGGTGGGCACTGCATAGGTGTCGACCCTTATTATCTCATTCAAAAAGCTCAACTGCATGGGGTTTCTCCTCGTCTTATGGCAGAAGCCCGGAAAATCAATGATTCTATGGGGAGCTATGTCGCCCATCAGTTGATTAACAAGCTGTGCTGTACAACTCATTGTATTTCTACCAGTAGAATTCTGTTGTTAGGATTTTCTTTCAAGGAAAACTGCCCTGATATTCGGAATACCAGGGTGATTGATGTTTATAATACTCTAAAAAGATTTACTTCGTATATCACCGTGTATGACCCTTGGGCTAATCCAGAGGAAGTTGCAGATGTATATGGTATCCAGATAATCAATAATCTGGATGGGGTAGAAGATGCCTCATTCGAGGCCATTTTGTTGGCAGTAGCTCATCGGCAGTATCAAAAATTTGAATATGAACGATTCCTGGTTCCTGAAGGCATTGTTTTCGATGTAAAGGGACAAGTGGAAACTTCATGTATCACGTATAAATTATAAAAATAATTATTAACTGAAACACTTGAAGAAAGCACATGAAAAGAATGAATTTACAAAGTCGGGTCTGGTTGCTGGGGCTTGTGTCAGTCTTTGCTATGACATCTTGCTCAGATTTCCGTGAGGAGGCTTGGAACAATCGTAAGAAATATGCAGACACTGCCAGTATTACATTACAGACAGATGCTGCAATGCTTACTAAACGACTTGCTTTTCTAGATAATGAAACAATTCCAGCACTAGCCTTGACACGTGCGGGTGTTCCTGCTCCGTCAATTCCCGACAAGGCGGTTCAACTGGCCAGTGCGCCTACTAACTATAACAACGGGGTTACCTTGAGTAAGGAAAATAGTTATTACGTGAATGAAGGAGAGACATTTACCGGTTCCATTTCGGGTAATTCTGCCGATAAGGTTACCATTTATGTAGCCGGTGTCCTGGAAGTGACGGCTTGGTGGCTAATCGGAAATGATGTCATTATTCATATTCTTCCAACAGGAAGTTTGAAATATGCTTCAGATTCCAACAATCATGCTATTGCACTTGTAAAGGACGGTGTGACCATTAATACCTGGGGTACTTTTACGACGTATTATAAAGGAAGTGGTATCCGTATTGCGCCTGATGCGGCCTTGAATGTGTATAATTCAGACCGGGCTGAAAGTTTTTATGTCAATCCTCAAGGGGGAATGTGGGACTGTTCGTTTTGGATAGAAGGAAGTTTTCAGACTGACAGGCCGACCGTTATAGATGGCAATATGCTGGTGAACGGTGGAAAAGCTGTGTTTAATTCAGATTTGGCCGTATCTGAAGAGGTTTATGTACAAGGAGGTTTTGTAGAGCTGAATGGTTGTACCACTATAGAGAAGGACCTCAAATTTCCTTCTGCAGGATTTTTGCGTGTAACAGATTATTTGAACGTTCGTAATATGGAAACTAACCAAGGTTCGATAGATGTTTCTGATGGTGCCCTGATTCAGGTAATGGAAAATCTATTTTTAACAGATGGAGGTCATACTAAGATAAGTGGCCCGAAGAAGGACTATGCTGTCATAGAGGCGGCTGGTATATTTTCTGAAACGGCTCGGCTGTCGCAGTTTATGTCTGGATGTATTGATCTTCATTCCGCTGAAATCAGGCAAGGGAATAGATGGTGGTACTCTGACCCGATTACTTTGGATACATCGAATACAAACGGCGTGATTGTGAATGGTGACACTCGTATCAAAGCGAACGGATGTAACCTCGGCATCGGTTCTTCTGAGGAAGTTGGTAGTGTAAATTTGAAAGAGATTGCAAGGTTATCTCCTCCGGCCGATTATTATTCTGCCACGAGTGTTGCATTCAATGGAAATTTAGCATATGTATCTTGGCATATCAACCCTAAGAATAATTCCGAGATTTTTGGTGGGGGCATTGATGTCATTAATATTACTGATAGGAAGGTGTTGCAGAGCCGTATGAATACTGACGTAAAATATAATCATACTTATTTTTATAACGATTGGCTGTTTACTGCTGGCGGTGATTGCCATTGGGGAGCAATATTGTCGAAGATTCATTTGCAGTATGGCATGTTTGCTGATAATAAAGAAGAGCAGTTGGTAACTCTCACTGGAGTTTCTGGTAATTGTGTAGAGTTAGTGGGAAATACCTTGATAACTGCTTCTGGTGCTGAAGATGGTGGTTTTGATTTGTTGCTTCCTAATTCTGCAAAGAAGCAATTCTCTATTTCTGCTTCGGAAGCGAAGTATGTTTATACAAATGGTGAAAAAGTGATAACCTTGAATAACATGAGTCTGGGTACGGTCAATGTTTATTATGCCCGGAATGGATGGCAGGAGGATATGCTTGATACGCCGATATTGAGTTTCAATGCAGGTGCTATTACCCCTGCAGACGGCAAGAATGTCATTATGTGTAATGAAAAGTATATATATGTTTGTATGGGAGAGAATGGTTTACGGTCGTTCGACATTAATACGGGTGATGAAGTGGCTTATTATAATGTCAAGCAGGTGAATGGTATTGATCTCGACGGTAATTATGTTTACGTAGCGAATGGTTATGGAATAACAGTCCTGAATAAGGAAGATTTGGCTTATGTTTCCTCGTTTGTAGATAATCGTGGTTCTGCTAACTATGTAAAAAAGGGTGAGGATGGATTTATCTATGTCGCTTACGGTATTACCGGAGTCCGTATCTTTCAACTGGAATAATATGTTATGATTAATTCATCATGCTGTGTGTCTACATCGGTTTTGAAGATACGTGTGCGGACATACAGCATATCTTTTGCTTGTTTCAGCATAGGGCACATCGAAATATTGTCTCACTGCTTCCGGCATATCACCATCAGCGAAAAGTAAGGAAACTTCTTTTCTTTGATAATTGCCGGATTTGAGGTATAGAATTCATTAGTCCGGCTGATATTCTCAAAGTAATGGAATTCGGCGTCCGGGTTCGAGTGGAGGTACTGAAGCACGGCCTCTGCGCAAAGCGGCAGTTTCATGATGACGATGACATAGCCGGCATCTATCTTCTCGGCCAGCTCCTCGGCCGTAATGATTCCGGGCACCACCAGCAACCTTTCTTCCTGCTTGGCCAGGTGAATGCCTGCCACGGGCCCTGCGGCAATAAACGCCGGAATACCCGCGATTCGTTTTACTGGCAGCCCCTTGTTCTTGAGAAGTTCGTACAGGTACTGCACGGAAGCGTAAAAACCGGCATCACCCTCGGCCGCCACGGCTATCTGCTGGTGCTTGTGGCAACCGTCTTCTATCTCGTTTGCCAGGTTGTGGTAGACTTTCAGGGCCGCTTCTCTGTTTTTGCTCATCGGGAGCGCAAATGTCCTGATTTTCTTCTGGTCTATTCCCAACGCCAGTAAGGTGTTTGCCGCGTACGACGTTTGTGTGCCTGCAGGAGTGAGGGTGGCAGGGCAGTATATGTACGATGCATTCTGTAAGGCCTTCAGTCCTTTTAAGGTGATAAGTTCAGGGTCGCCGGGACCTAATGATACAAACTGAATTTCGGGGTGAGATAGTTCCATATAGGGTCAATATAACGTTTCATTTCTTTTGTGGTCGCTAAGATACTACCTTTTTCCGTGAAAATGAAAAATCTGCCGTCGTGTGGCATATAAGAAAATATTTTCTACCTTTGTGGCGATATTGGTTCACAGCTTGGTAAAGCGTGATGAAAAGGGAATCAGGTGAAAGTCCTGAACAGACCCGCTGCTGTAAGTTTCGCATGATTTTCAGGAAATCTGCATGCCACTGTCTTTCAGAAAGATGGGAAGGCTCCTGGGAAGAAACAAGTCAGAAGACCTGCCAGTATCTTAAATGGTTTTTTATGCTTTCGGGAAATAAAGTATGAAAACAACGAGCTGGACTTCTCTTTACCCTTTCTGGATATACAGAATCCTCTTCTCTTTGTATTTGTATGTTTTTTCGCGGGCATAGCATGAGGATATGAAGATTTGAGGTATTATGAAACACCTGACGTTTGTTTTTATTTTCTTTCTAGCCGTTTTCGGCTTTTCTGACGCACTTGCACAGGAACTTGCCATCCTTTCCGGAAAAATCACATCTTCCGACGGCCATCCTGTGGCACAGGCTTCGCTGGCCATCGAGGGCACATCTTATGGTACTTATTCGAAGGATAACGGGAGTTACAGGCTTGAGCTCCCGGAAGGGACGTATACCGTGGTCGCTTCTTTCATTGGGTATGAAAGCCAGAAAAAGTCTGTGAAGCTGACCGGGAAAAAGAAGGTGGACTTCATTTTGCAGGAGGAGACGGTGGCCTTGAAGGATGTGGAAGTCTATGCCAAGAGCAAATCGCAGAAGTTGCGTGAAGGGGCGTTTGCCGTCAATGCGCTGGATGTGAAGCCGGTTGTAAACTCTTTGAGCAACCTGAATGAGCTGGTGAACCGTACGTCGGGTGTCAAGGTGCGTCAGGAAGGAGGCGTCGGGTCGGATTATGACTTGTCCATCAACGGGATGTCGGGCAATTCGGTCCGTTATTTCATCGACGGGGTGCCGCTGGAAACGAAAGGTTCCGAGGTGTCGCTGGCCAATCTGCCGGTCAATATCATCGACCACATAGAGATGTACAAAGGGGTGGTTCCGGCTTATTTGGGCTCCGATGCACTGGGCGGTGCCATCAATATCGTAACGAAGAAAGAAAAGAAGAATTACCTGGATATGTCTTACGGGATAGGCTCTTTCCATACACACAAGGCCGACCTGAACGCACAGATTGTATTTCCCCGGAGTGGGGTAATCGTGCGTCCCACCGTCGGGGTCAATTACTCGAAGAATGACTACACGATGAAAGGGGTAGAGGTGTGGGACGAAAGTGTGAGAAAGTATGTGCCGTCCAGCCGCAAGCGTTTTCACGATGATTACTTTTCGCTGCTGGCTCAGGTGGAGGTCGGGGTGACCGGAAAGCCCTGGGCGGATGATTTTTTTGTGACGGCTTCGTATTCGAAGGTGGACAAGGAGTTGCAGACGGGTTCTATTCAGACAAAGGTGTATGGCATGGCCGAGCGCAACGGAAGTGCTTATAATGTGTCGGCACAGTATCGCAAGAAGGATTTTCTGCTGAAGGGATTGCAGATGCACAGCATGCTTTCGCACACGTGGGACTATTCGCTGACGGTAGATACGGCATACCGGGTGTACGACTGGAATGGAGATTACATAGAAAGCTCCAGAAATGAAATTACCGGGCGCGAAAGGTCGTTGCGCCATTACAAGCGCCCCGCCACGATGTTCCGTTCCAACTGGGACTATCGCTTCAACCCGCACCATGCGATTAATTTAAACTACCTGGTAAACAGGACAGGGAATGACCGGTATGACGAGGTGGACAGCAGCTTTGAACCCTCCAACGATGTGGTGTGCAAGCACATTATCGGTCTTTCCTATCATCAGCAGCTGTGGCAGGACAAGATGGAGAATACGTTTTTTGTCAAGGATTACGTGAACCACCTGAATATCCGGCAGACGGACTTGTACTGGCAGACCGGCTCGGATAAGGTGAAGGGAGAAAGTACCGGAAATTACTGGGGCTATGGTGCGGGAACGCGTGTGTCGTTTGGGGAGCCTTTTGCCTTGAAGGCTTCTTTCGAGCATAGCGTGCGTCTGCCTTTGGCGCGTGAGTTGCTGGGCAACGGTTCTACGATATATGCCAACACGGCACTGAATCCGGAAAGGAGTAACAATGTGAATCTGGGGGTGTTTGGTACCTGGCATCCCGGAGTGGGGCATGTGCTGTATTATGAAGTGAACGGTTTCATGCGTTTTGTAGACGATTATATTCAGGCTGTGGTGGCAGAAAAGGAGGGCATGATGCAGTATCAGAATGTGCCTGCGGTGCATATCAAGGGAGTGGAAGGCGAAGTGCGCTATAGCTGGAAGCGAAACCTGCAGTGCATGGCCAATGTCAGCTGGCAGGATGCACGCGACCAGCGTAAATATAAGGATGACGGAAAGCCTTCTGCCACTTATCTGAACCGGGTGCCCAACCGTCCGTGGCTGTTTGGAGCGGCAGAGGTGAACTATACGTTTCATGATGTCTGCCGGAAAAACAGCAGCCTGCGTCTGGAGACTTCTTACCAGTGGGTGCACTGGTATTTCCTGACATGGGAGGCATATGGCTCGAGGGAAAGTAAGGCGCAGATTCCGGCTCAGCATGTGGTCAATGCGGGAGTGACTTATTCTCTGGAGAATGGAAAATACAATCTGTCGGTAAGTTGTGACAATCTCTTTGACAGGCTGGTATACGACCATTACAAACTACAGAAGCCGGGAAGGTCGTTCTTCCTGAAGTTCAGGGTTTTCCTGAACTGACATGTATGTCAGACGAAAAGAA
>NZ_DBEXBB010000275.1:0-3656 GCF_048170425.1 Phocaeicola sp. | reverse complement strand
AGGAACATTTAGAGACAACTGTAAAGGCTCACGATCAGCAATTGCATCGTAGGGTGGATTTATTGTTGCGTACGGGAAAATTATTGGTAGAGAGCCTTGCCGATACAAACCGTATTGTAAGAAACATGAAGCGTACGGCTGCTTATCTTGGTATCCCCGAAGAGAAGCTTCACATCAACGTTAGTTTTACCATGTTGATGGTGAACGTGAGCGATGGTGACTATTCTTTTACTAAATTCCAGCGAATTGAAGGTCATGGAGTGAATATGACGGCCATTTCGGAAGTCAGCAAGCTTTCCTGGCGTGCGATTGAAAATGATTACACGCTCGACCAGTATGAAGAAGAGCTGGAAAAGATTCGTAAGAAAAAGCGTAATTACACTCCTTGGCAAGTGGCGGTGGGTGCTGGATTTGCTTGTGGTGGATTCTGCATTCAGTTCGGTTGTGACTGGGTGGCATTCTTGTATGCATCAATTGCGGCTATATTGGGTATGCGCTTGCGTCAGGTATGCAACGAATCAGGGTTGAATCATTATATGGGAATTGCTATTTCTGCCTTTGTCGCCACTATCGTCGCGTGGGCTTCTACCTTGTTGCCTGCGGAATGGACTTCTACTCCCTGGCATCCACTGCTTGCCTGTGCCTTGTTTATTGTGCCCGGGGTTCCTTTGATAAACTTTGTAGACGACATGTTGGACAATTATATTCAGGTAGGTATAGTCCGGGCGGTGAATACATTATTGATGGTGTCAGCCATGGCATTCGGTATCGCATTTGCCGTGAAACTTTGTCACATTGAAAATTTCTTCCCGACCATCAGTATGGTTCCTCATCATCAGTATTGGGAGTATGCCATAGCTGCTGCAATTTCAGCCATGGGATTCTCGATGATTTTCAACATACAGCGTCGTTTGTTGTGGGTAGTAGCTATCGGAGGTATTATTGCCGTATGTACGCGTAACTTCGTAAACTTAGGACCGAGCACAGATAATATCGGTTTGGATATGGGACTGGTTATTGGTTCTTTCTCCGGCGCCGTGCTGGTCAGCCTGATTGCCATTAAAGCTGTTCACTGGTTCCATGTGCCCAACCATGTGCTGACTATCCCTTCTGTCATTCCGATGATTCCTGGGGTTTTGATGTATCGTATGCTGTTTGGATTAATCAATATGAATGTGCAGAGCATTGATCAGGTTACTCCTTTGATGAAGGCCATAGAAAGCGGGGTGAATTCCGGGCTTGTGATTATGTGTATAGCCTTGGGGGTAGCTATCCCGAATATCTTCGGACGTCGCTTCATTGCTTCTTCAAAGAATAAACACCTGGCAGAACTCTTGAAGGAACGTAAGGCTCGCGGCAAGTTTGTAGAATGGTAATTAAACTTTGATTTGTTCGTTCATTATTATTTATAGAAGTGAGAAAATTCGCTTCTTTATAAAAAATCCCACCTAGACTTCTGAAGTCTGGTGGGATTTTTCGTATGATACGTTTTTTTAAGTTCTTTGTTTAGAATTCAAACTTTTCCAGTTTCATAGCTGCCAGTTCCTGAATTTTGGGAACCAGCGTCGTGAAGTGTGCAGCTTGCTCGTGTGCAGAAAGAGAAACTGTATCTTTCCATGTTTCACAAATCATCAGGACATCCTGACGTGTGGTGCTCTGAAAGAGGTCGTAAGCTATGCATCCGCTGTCTTTCAGTGAGGCTGCTACCAGTTCCTTTGCTATGTTTACTACCTGGTCATAGTTCTGTTTTTCTACTTGAATAAATACGTTTAGTCTGATCATTGTTGTTCTGTTTTTAAGTTATTTGACGCTGCAAATATAGGATAAAAAAAAGGGACTGTACAAGTGTACAACCCCTTTTTGAGTTTATTTATAGAAAGAATTATTTCTTACCTTCCAGCTGTTCTTTCAATGCAGCCAAAGCGTCGATGTCACCCAGAGTAGTTGAAGCTGCCTGGTTCTGAATCATCGGAGTTTCTTCTTTCTTAGAAGCCTTCTTAGAAGCTTTCTTTTCTGCTTTTTCTTCTGCCTTAGCAGCATCTTCGAAGATACGGCTGTGAGAAACGATGATACGTTTTGCGTCCTTGTTGAATTCGATTACCTTGAACTGCAGCTTTTCTTCCAGCTGAGCCTGAGAACCGTCTTCTTTTACCAGGTGTTTCGGAGTTGCGAAACCTTCTACACCATAAGGCAATGCTACTACAGCACCCTTATCCAGCATTTCGATGATAGTTCCTTCGTGAACAGAACCTACAGTGAATACTGTTTCGAACACATCCCAAGGATTGTCTTCCAACTGCTTGTGACCCAAGCTCAGACGACGGTTTTCCTTGTCAATTTCCAGAACTACTACGTCGATGTCTGCACCAATCTGAGTGAATTCAGAAGGATGTTTGATTTTCTTAGTCCAAGACAAGTCAGAGATGTGAATCAATCCGTCAACACCTTCTTCGATTTCTACGAATACACCGAAGTTAGTGAAGTTGCGAACTTTAGCAACGTGCTTAGAACCTACAGGGTATTTTTCTTCGATAGTTTCCCATGGATCAGCTTTCAGCTGTTTGATACCCAAAGACATCTTGCGTTCTTCGCGGTCCAGAGTCAGGATAACAGCTTCTACTTCGTCGCCCACTTTCATGAAGTCCTGAGCAGAACGCAGGTGCTGTGACCAAGACATTTCTGATACGTGAATCAAGCCTTCTACGCCCGGAGCGATTTCGATGAATGCACCGTAGTCAGCCATAACGACTACTTTACCCTTCACGTGATCACCTACCTTCAAGTTAGGATCCAGTGCATCCCATGGGTGCGGAGTCAACTGTTTCAAACCAAGAGCGATACGTTTCTTTTCGTCGTCGAAGTCCAAGATAACGACGTTCAGTTTCTGATCCAGCTGAACAACTTCGCGAGGATCGCTTACACGGCCCCAAGACAAGTCTGTGATGTGAATCAAACCGTCTACGCCGCCCAAGTCGATGAATACACCGTAAGATGTGATATTCTTGACAGTACCTTCCAGTACCTGACCTTTTTCAAGTTTGCTGATAATTTCTTTCTTCTGCTGTTCCAGTTCAGCTTCGATAAGAGCTTTGTGAGAAACAACCACGTTCTTGAATTCCTGGTTGATTTTTACAACCTTGAATTCCATAGTCTTGCCTACGAATACATCGTAGTCACGGATAGGTTTCACATCAATCTGAGAACCCGGCAAGAATGCTTCAATACCGAATACGTCAACAATCATACCACCCTTCGTGCGGCACTTGATGTAACCCTTAATAATTTCTTCGTTTTCAAGAGCAGCGTTAACACGATCCCAAGAACGAGTAGCGCGAGCTTTCTTGTGAGACAAGATCAACTGACCTTTTTTGTCTTCCTGATTTTCGATGTATACTTCTACAGTATCACCGATTTTCAAATCCGGATTGTAACGGAATTCGCTCAATGGAATGATACCATCTGATTTGTAACCGATGTTAACAACCACTTCACGTTTGTTCATTGCGATTACAGTACCGTCTACAACCTCACGGTCGTTTACTTTGTTCAGCGTGCTGTCATAAGCTTTTTCAAGATCTTCTTTGCTTACGCTGGTTACTGCATCACCATTTTCATACGCATCCCAGTTGAAATCTTCAATAGGAGCAATGTTTTTT
>NZ_DBEXBB010000274.1:0-12216 GCF_048170425.1 Phocaeicola sp. | reverse complement strand
TTATTTACAGATTTCATTTGTGCTATTTTCTCATTTATTCCAGCGCGGATCACCGTACGCCTTATAATCAGCCGCTTTCACTACGAAAATTCCATTGGCAGGATCTTCAAACAAATCGGTAGCCTCCAGTTCTGTTTTAATAGCCCAGTTAACTGAATAACAATCAGATGTGGTATAGACATTTGTGCCTGTCACCGAGTTATTATTATTGGGAGTCGTAGTATTTACTGTACCTATCAGCGTATTCGAGATGGTAAAGATATTAGCAGAATTATAACCATCACTTCGAACAAGAGCCTGTGAAGCATTATACAATGTAGAAGCTGTGATTTCCAATGAATATGGTTCTGTCTGTGCCACACGGAACATATTGCCAGTGCAACCATTTACAGTTGAATTCGTCATTGTTACCTTGTTCACAATATAATTTGTAGTTGTATACACCACAGAATAGTTACCAATATTTGTTAGCACACAATCACTAAATAACAGATTTTTCAAAGTGCCACTACCCTTATCGCGTTCACAGAACACTCCGGCCGCATTGGCAATATTACATGATTCAAAAGACAAGCTTTCTATCGTACCCGTACCCTTCTGACGGAAAATATAATTGCTCGTTCCGTTTGATTCCACATTCAAATTATAGAATCTTACCTCTGACTTATCTCCAGACAAGCTCAAGCCTCTGGTCTTAAACGTCGGCTTTTGCGTATTGTCTTCTCCTTCTTCTCCCCATAAAATCAAGGAAGTAACAGCAGCAGGAATTTCTGTCTGGAACGATGTATTGGCAGTCAAGTCAATCGTAGTCCCCTGAGGAATTATGATTGCCAGTTTTCCTGAATTGTCATTCAATGCTCCAGCCCAGTCATCACGAGAAGTCAAAGTTACCTGCGTATAATCACTCGGAATACCAACGGCAGTCTGGAATACTTTCCGAGCACGTACCACTTTGTCACGCATAATTGCGACTGTATACATTGTACTTGGTTCCAAATTATTCAATTCAAGTCGGCATGCCGTTTCTTCTTCTACAGAAAGTACATTCTGAGTTTCATCGCTTGGATATACATCCCCTTTCAACAACACATATCCAGTGAGACGTCCTACCCCTTCTGTCCAGGTAAATACGGCCGAATGCTGAGTAATTTCAGAAACTTCCGATTCTACCTCTACAGACATACCTGTAGTCACTTCTATTTCACCACGTACTATCTCACCATTATATATAGTGACGGTATATTCCGTATTCGGATTCAATCCCATCAGCGTAACCTTTCCGGCAGCCTTTTCCTCGTCGGTCAGCTCATAAGTAACCAGTGCGCCATCCTGAGTGTAGGTGATATGCGTCACTTCCAGGCCAGCCTCCCAGGTCAGGCTTACAGACTCATCCGTAATCTCCGTTTCAGAAGGTTCATTCAGAATCTGTTCCTTATCGGTGGTAAATTTATAGTCAGGAAGATATACCCAGTTAGACTGCTTATCCTTCGACATAGACTTGATACGCAGGTAATAAGTCGTTTCACCAAGAAGTCCCGTGAGGGTGTAGGGCGACTGGGTAATAGAACCGTCCTCCCCATACACAATACTGTTTTCTGCCCCCATGGGAATGTCATTGTACAATGAGTCTGTAGAGACCTCTATGATATAATATTCCGTATTGACAGTCGCATCCCATTTCACTTCTGCGGTAACAGCTCCTTCTGTCACTGTAAAACTGGACTGTTTTGTTCCAAACAAACGGTCGAAAGAAGCGTCCACCTCCCAGTCGTTAGCATCCGTACATGAAGCAAGGAGCATACCGGAAAGGGCCACAGACAACCCCAAACCATATATATTTTTTGTCACTTTCATAAATACCAAGCTTTTAAGAATTAATTAGAATATCCGTAAGAGTTATACAATACTCCGTTCGATGCAGAAATCGTAGTAGAAGCTATCGGCAACAGGTAGCGGTTAATCACCGGCACGTCGTCACCAATAAGTCCGCTCGAAATAGAAGGCAAGTTGGTCTGGCTCTGCTTCGGGTCGGAAGTGCTTCTTTCAGCCCCCCAGAAGCTCTTGCTATCATCGTAATCGTCCGCCGACTTTCCTGCCGGAATCCCTTTCCAGGTTACGCTGCTGATATCTATAGCAGTCTCCGAATCGTCAGTATAGTTGAAATATACCGTTTTAGGATAACCGTTAGCTTCATCCTGCATTTGTGAAAGATAATCGTTCTTGAACTGCTTGATCTTATCTGCCAGCAAGTTCCAGCGAATCAGGTCGAATTTACGGAATCCTTCTCCTGCAAGCTCCCACGCATTTTCATCTACGATTGCCTTAAAGAATTCATCCTTGCTGCTGGCTATGCCATTGACATAGGCTTCCGCATCAGCTTTATAGGCCTCATCGTAAGCACGGGAATGAACAAGCTTAAGGGCCGCACGTGCAGTCATGCCATTGGCAGAACCTTCATAGTCGGCATCCGGTCCTCCGGCAAGTTCATTCATCACCTCGGCATACATAAGCAGCACCTGCGAATACCGCATACGGACACAGTTTATACCTGTTCTCCATTTGTCATTACCTACGCTCAGAGCAATGGATATGATATCAGAATTCATCTTACGGACATCCCACTTACCCACGTATATTCCAAAAGGAGCGTTCCCAAGCATAAACTCCTTCGTTACGTTGCTCTCCTCCTGCAGCTGGATGTTGGAGCAAGTGATATCACGACGCTGGTCGTTGTCCTTGAATGACCAGAAATAAGGAGCGGTGAGCTTCAGTACTCCGGAACTGTTTCTTCCGTACTTCGATGTAAATCCGTTGGCACGCACACCAGCTGTATAGCCGAGTTCACCGGTGATACCCATACCCATTGGAATTTCAAATATATTTTCACGGTACGTCTCATCCAGTTTCAGCTGGTTCAGCAGATACCATTCGTTTTCGAACGAAGGGTTCAAGGAGTGCGGACCTTCCTTGATAATGACAGACAAATGCTCCAGTGCCAGTTTATACATTGCCTCACGGGTCTGTGCATCACAACGCTGTGTAGGATAAACCGGGTCAGAATATGCAGCAGTTTCATAGCCTTCTTTTGCCGTCTCGCGGATAGCCCAACCGGCACGTGTCAATGCGATATTGGCCAGAAGCGCATGTGCATACCCCTTTGTGACACGCTCCGTGGTATATGATGAGGTTCTTCCTGCCCATGGCAGCAGTTCCACGGCCTCTTCAAGGTCTTCTATAAGTTTATCCATAATGACATCCCTGTCGGTCTTGCCCAGATAAGCATTGCTCAAGTCCGAGTCAGAGCTTTCCATTTTCATAGGGATATCTCCGAAGAAACGTATCAGGTCAAAATAAATCATGGCACGGATGGTCAACGCCTCTCCCTTGAATCTTTCCATACTGGTCTGGTCTTCGCCACCGGTTTCGAGCAAAGGGCTGCCGTTAATCCCCTCAATAATCACATTGGCATTTTCTATGATACCATACATGGCATCCCAGAGTTTTGCCAGGTTTGCCCATCCCGGAGTCACATTATAGTTCATAGCCCCTCTCTGATGAGACGTATTATATGCTTCCGAACCCAGACCGTCGACCAGTTCACAATCGGTATTCAACCCCCATACGATAGGGATATACTGCGAATAGGTTTCATCCTGCCCCATGTCACCATATAACTTGTTGATGGCAAACTCCGTATAACCCACAGACTCAAACACATTCTGCGTGGGATATTCCGAAGGAGAAGTCTGGTCCAGAAAGTCCGAACAGCTTGTCATAAGCACCAATCCTGCAGCCAGGCTTATTGTCTTTATTATATTTTTCATACCTGTTAGTTTTAAATTAGAATGTTACATTAATACCTCCCACAATAGTACGGCTCTTAGGATAGGATGCATAGTCTACGCCGGGAGTCATCGCGTTACGTTTAGAGCTGGTATCCACCTCAGGGTCTGAGCCTGAATACTTGGTAAATACCAATAAGTTATAGCCTGTTACATACAATCTTACTTTCTGCATGAAACATTTCTTTACCCACGATTTGGGGAATGTATATCCTATGGTTACATTGTTCAAACGCAAGAACGAAGCATCTTCCACGGCATAATCGGTCAGCTGCATCTGGGTGACGGCAGCCGGATTATAAATAGACGCATTGGCGTTAATTTCATTCAGGCGTGCTATCAGTCCCATTTCACCTCCGTAAGCCTCGACGGTGCTGGTTGCAGGCCGTCCTAGGTTCAGGCCTGTCGCAGGGTCAATCCAGGTATAACGGTTAGCCAGTGCAAAATCATTGTTCAGATTATATCCCTTTGATGAACCGGTATAGAAAGAAGTGGCCAGTTTTGTACCGTTGATAATCTGATTTCCTAAAGAATAGTTGAAAAATACATTGAAATCAAAGTTACCAACCCGTCCGTCCACTCCAAAACCTCCATTGACAGGAGCAACGGTATTTCCGAGCTTCTGCTTGACAGGGTCTCCGTTCTCATCGCACACCAGTTTCAATCCACCGGGATAATACTGTCCGCCTGTAATAGTCGTGCTGTTGTCTTTCACTCCATCTTTCAACACCCAGCTGTTGCCATTCATGATAAGTTCGCCTGTAGGATTCGTCACAGGATCGTATGCCGTATAGAACCCGTTTGTCTTGTACCCCCATATTTCGCCAAGCGCTCCGCCTTGTTCTACCCTATAATCCTCGTATTTGGCCATTGTGCTACCTGCCCAGTTGCTGCTCTGCCAAGGATTATCTGTAGCAAGCTCATCTATGCGGTTACGGTTATATGCAAAGTTCATATTGAAATTCAATGCATATTTTTTCTTGTCGATGAGCGCCGCGCTCAATGTCAGTTCCACACCCTTATTCGAGGTCTTGCCAAAGTTACGGTATTGATAATTATAACCCGTATTTGAAGGGATTTCCGACCTCATCAGCAAATCCTTAGTGGTATTCCAATACAAATCCAACGTACCGGAAATGCGGTTATTCAGAAAACCATAGTCAATACCAATGTTTCTGGTGACGGTAGTCTCCCATTTCAGGCTGGGGTTATATAAATAGTCTGACAGTTCCAACATGCTCTGACGGATTTCATTAAAGAAAGGAGCCTTCGAGGTATTTTCGGCCAAAGTGTATGTAGTATAAATCAAGCCCGAATTGATACGGTTATTACCAGCCGTACCATAGCTGAGACGCAATTTCAGGTTCGACAACCAGCTCTCTGCCGCCTTCATAAACTGCTCGTCCGACAAACGCCAGGCAAATGCAGCCGACGGGAATATTCCCCACTGGTTGCCTTTTGCAAATTTGCTTGAACCGTCGCCACGTACAGTCACCGTAAACAGATAGCGGTCCATCAGCGTATAGTTCACACGGCCAAAGAAAGAAAGCATGTTCTCCTTAGCACCTATGGTTGACTGATTAGCCAGAGCCGTACCTATACCCGAGCTGGCCAGTATCTCATCGATTGTCATTGACTTCGGGAAAGATATGGAGGAGGCTTCCAATATATCTTTCTGACTGCTGCTCACCTCATGTCCCAGCAAAACGTTAATCTTGTCACGGCCGTCGAACAGTTTTTTGTTGTCATAGGTCAATGTATTGGCATTTCTCCAGTTTCTGGTGTTGGCACGCGTGAACACAGCCTCAGGAGTACCCTTCACACCCAGGTTCGTATTCTGCGTAGCGTCAGCTCCCCAGGCCTGGTCTGTGTTCTCATACTTCCACCCGTAGCCGAACTCCGTGCGGAAGGTCCAGTTCTTAAACGGCTTCCAGCTAAGAGCCACGTTATAATTTTGATTCAATGTGGTTTTCTGCTTGTAAGTGGCAACAAGTCTTTCCAGCGGATTCTTCTGTGTGGCAGTATTGTTCTCATCATCATCCGAATTGTATGAAAGCGGTTCCACCGGACGGAATCTTGCCGCATTTGCCACGATAGAGTTGGAAGCATTCGACTCGTTCGTGTCAGCACCACTGCTCAACCCGTCCACCACCGAATGGCTCATTCTGGCATTGAAATCAAGTGTGACCCATTTGCTTATGTTGGCCTTGATTTTCGCATTGACATTGTTTTTTGCAAAACCGGAATTAAGCATGATACTCTTTTCTTCATTGTGGGCATAATTAACATTATATGTCACATCCTTATTACCCCCGCTCACATTCACATTGTACTGCTGCTGGTTACCCGTTCTTCCGAATATCTCATCCTGATAGTCCTGGCCTTCCACCGACTTCCAGACATCCAGGTCGCTATAGTTGCCATAATCCTGTGAATCAAGTTCCCATTGATAAGCAACATAATCATACGGGCTCATCACTTTCATCATCTTTGCCACTTTTCTGACACCGAAAGAGGCTCCAAAATCAACTTGGGTCTTCCCCTCATGCCCACTCTTGGTGGTTACGATGATTACGCCGTTGGCACCACGCGCACCATAAATAGCGGTTGAAGAAGCATCCTTCAGCACATCAATGCTCTCAATTTCCGTGGGAGAAATATCGCTGATGCTTGATACCGGAAAACCGTCTACAATATATAAAGGAGAGTTGTCCTGCGACAAAGAACCTCCTCCGCGCACACGTATGTTCACTTCTGCATCAGGCGAACCGTCGGTGGTAGTCACATTTACTCCCGAGAGCTTACCAGACAAGGCCTCACTCACGTTGGCAACCGGTACGGCAGCAATATCTTCCGCTTTTACAGAAGAAACGGAACCCGTCAGATCACGTTTCTGCACCGTTCCATATCCAATCACCACCACTTCATCCAAAATCTCCGCATCTTCTTTCAGCACAATGTCCAAAGATGCCTTCAAATCTCCCTTTAACCGAATTTCCTGGGTCTTGTATCCTACATAAGAAAAGACCAATGTCTGTCCGGATTTCACATCAGGAATTCTAAACTTACCGTCAAGGTCTGTCACCGTACCAACACGCGTTTCTTTCACCAATATACTTACGCCTATCAACGGTTCTCCCTGGGCGTCTTTCACAGTACCGGCCACCGTCTGTTCCTGTGCCAGTGCGCAAAGACACGATGTCCCTGCCACCAGCAACAGACCGGCCCTCTTTACGTTCATTCCGATATCCATATTTTTGTTAGATTATTAGGTATTGTATTTAATTATCTCCTTAGACATAAATTTCATCCACACTCCTCAAACAGCGCTGTACAAAAGTAGCACATAATACCCTTTTTATAGAGGAATTATTGACGAATAGAGTCTAAAAATTGGTTTATTTTATGGCCTACAAGGCCTTCCTGACGTGGAAAAAGTGAGAAAAACAATTTTTACACATCCTCATCAGCACGGGCGGCGGCCTGACAGAAAACCAGACATGACTTTCATCGTTCATCAGCGGAAACAACATAATCTGCAACTCTTTCTACATGGAGTAAACAACGCTTTTCTTCAATCAATGTCTCCCGTGGCAGAACCCTACGTTTCGCACGGAAGAAACGCACGTTTCCGCTATGCAAAACGTAAGGTTCACGTATGGAAAACGCAAAAAGTCTTACTTCCCCTCCTCTTCTATGGCACCGCGTTTTCACATGCTCCCAAAGCCAGGTTGCCCATACAGACTGTACAGATTTTTTCATTTGAATGTCCCATTGTAGCCGGCCAAATTTTACGTCAGTCCTGCACTAAACCAAGCAGCCGATTTCAATCTCCACAAAAATAAATATCAAAAACCGCTAGGAGTATTACAAAAAGGTTACTAATTTTGCGCCACAATTTGTGTAAACGCATGAAGTTAATTTTGATAACAACCCCTACTTATTTTGTAGAGGAAGACAAGATCATTACTACTCTGTTCGACGAGGGGCTGGACATACTCCACCTGCGTAAACCCGACACGGCTCCGGTTTATGCGGAACGTCTGCTGACCCTCATTCCCGAAAAATACCACAAGCGTATTGTCGTACACGACCATTTTTACCTGAAAGAAGAATACAAACTCAAAGGTATCCACCTGAGCCATCGCAACCCGCTGATTCCGGACAACTATACCGGACATGTGAGCGCGTCCTGCCATACCTTCGACGAGGTAACGGCCGACAAGAAAATGTGCGACTACGTATTCCTCAGCCCGATATTCGACAGCATTTCCAAAGAAGGATATGCATCGGCTTTTACTTCAGAAACCATTCGTGAGGCTGCCGAAAAAGGCATCATCGACAAGCGGGTCATCGCCCTGGGAGGCGTGGACGAAGGAAATCTGCTTCAGGTAAAGGATTTCGGCTTCGGAGGAGCCGCCATTCTGGGAGGGCTGTGGAACAAGTTTGATCCTGCTTCAGACTACAATTATCAAGAACTTATCGCTCATTTCAGAAAATTGAAGCGGCTGGCCGACTGAGCCTTTCGCTAAAATTCTGCCGGAAACGTTTGTCCGGCTTAAAGAAATGGCGTACTTTTGCAGAAAATAAGGCAATATTATCTATTTTACAATGAGCGCAACATCACCTTTTAAGGTATTCTCCGGTACTAATTCGAGATACCTTGCAGAAAAAATCTGTAACAGCCTGGGCTGTGAACTTGGTAACATGAACATTACCCATTTTGCAGACGGCGAATTTGCAGTTTCCTATGAAGAATCAATCCGTGGGCAGCACGTATTCCTGGTACAGTCCACTTTCCCCAACTCAGACAACCTGATGGAACTCCTCCTGATGATTGACGCAGCCAAGCGTGCATCGGCCAAGAGTATCGTCGCCGTCCTTCCTTATTTCGGATGGGCTCGTCAGGACCGCAAGGACAAACCGCGTGTGTCTATCGGTGCCAAGCTGGTGGCTGACTTACTGAGCGTAGCAGGTATCGACCGTCTGATTACCATGGACCTTCACGCTGACCAGATTCAGGGATTCTTCAATATTCCGGTTGACCACTTGTATGCTTCTACCATCTTCGCTCCTTATATCCAGTCGCTGAATCTGGAGAACCTGGTAATCGCTACTCCCGACGTGGGTGGTTCCAAGCGCGCCAGCACATACGCCAAGTATTTGGATGTACCTTTGGTTCTGTGCCACAAGACACGCGAAAAAGCCAACGTAGTAGCTTCCATGCAGATTATCGGTGACGTAAAAGACAAGAATGTCATCCTGATTGACGACATGGTGGATACAGCCGGTACCATTACCAAGGCTGCCGACATCATGAAGGAAGCAGGTGCCCGTTCCGTACGCGCCATCGCTTCTCACTGTGTCATGTCAGGCCCTGCTTCCGAGCGCGTACAGAACTCTCAGCTGGAAGAAATCGTATTCACTGACAGTATCCCTTACGCACAGCGCTGCGCCAAGGTAAAACAGTTGTCTATCGCCGACATGTTTGCTGAAACCATCCGCCGCGTGATGACAAACGAATCTATCAGTTCACAGTACGTTATCTAAAGAAACATTACCGGACCTGCTCCGTAAAGGAATAGTCCGACATCCTAAGGATTTGCAGTCCGGTTCCTCATCGGCTTGCAAATCCTTTTCCTTTGTCCTATTCATCATCTGATTCCCGCTTATCCATGAAAATTCTCTGGCTCGACCTGAACAGCTCGTATGCACACGCCTCACTGGCCCTTCCGGCCTTGCACGCACAAGTCATGCACGACCCGTCCCTGCAGTGGGGAGTGGTGTCGGCTACCATCAATGAAAATCCGGGCATGACAGCCGGAGAAGTCGTACGTCAGGCACCAGACATCCTGGCGGCCACCTGCTGGCTGTTCAACCATGAAGTGCTCATGCACGTCATCAGCCGGGTGAAAGCCATGCTGCCCCGTTGCGTGGTGGCACTGGGCGGCCCGGAGTTTCTGGGACACAACGAAGCTTTCCTGCGCACCAACCGCTTTGTAGACTGTGTGTTCCGGGGAGAAGGCGAAGAGACCTTCCCGCAATGGCTCGCCTGCTGGCAACAACCGGAGGAATGGAACGATATTACGGGACTCTGCTTCCTGGATGCGGAAGGACAATACCATGACAACGGACTTTCACGTGTGACGGCTTTCGACAAGCTGGTGAATCCCGAACAGAGCTGTTTCTTCAACTGGAGCAAGCCGTTCGTGCAACTGGAAACCACCCGCGGTTGCTTCAACACCTGCGCATTCTGCGTGAGCGGAGGAGAAAAACCGGTACGCACGCTCTCCATCGAGGCCATCCGCGAGCGTGTCCGGCTGATTCACGAAAAAGGCATCCGCAACATCCGGGTACTCGACCGCACGTTCAACTACCAGAGCCGCCGGGCCAAAGCCCTGTTCGACCTCTTCCGCGAGTTTCCCGACATGCGTTTCCACCTGGAAATCCATCCGGCCTTGCTTTCGGAGGAACTGAAACAGGAACTGGCTTCCATGCCCAAGGGACTGCTCCACCTGGAAGCGGGTATCCAAAGCCTGCACGAGGAAGTGCTCACCGTCAGCCGGAGAGCCGGCAAACTGGCCGATGCACTGGAAGGCCTGCGCTACCTCTGCACACTGGACAACATGGAGACACACGCCGATTTGATTGCGGGACTGCCGCTCTATCACCTGTCGCAGATTTTCGACGATGTACGCACGCTGGCCGAATACCGCGCGGGAGAAATCCAGCTGGAATCCCTGAAGCTGCTGCCGGGTACGGAGATGCGGCGCCGGGCCGAGGAGCTGGGCATCTGCTACTCTCCCCTTCCACCCTACGAAGTGCTCCAGACCCGTGAAATCACCCCCGATGAGCTACAGACTGCCCGCCAGCTATCGCGTCTGCTCGACGGATTCTATAATGCACCGGCCTGGCAGGAAGTCACCCGCCGCCTGATTGTGGAGGAACCCGACTTCCTGACACGCTTCCTGTCCCACCTGATTCAAATCGGAGTCATCGACCAGCCCATGGGACTGGAACGCCGGGGCATCCTGCTCTACCATTTCTGCAAGGAGCACTACCCTCATTTCCTGACGGCCATGAGCCGGGCCTGGATTGAAGCCGGCATGTCACTCAAGAAAGAACCGGCCGAACGGGTGCGCACAAAGCACGTCACCCCGCCCGAAGAGTGGACGGTGTGCACGGGTACGTACCACGACGACCTCCGTCTGTGCAAGCTGCCCGCCCCCGAAGAAGGACGCTGCTACTGGTACGGCTTCGAGACCGAGAGCCAGCAGCTCCGCCCTGTGTTTGCCGCCGTGAGCGAAGAATAAATACAATCTTTAGAAAAAGGAGAAAAATAAGTTATTTATGGATTTCCAGGAATTTGTATCCATTGAAATGAATCATGTGTTCAGGATTGTCTGCTATCCAGACTTCCGACTCCCAAGCAATTTCCATTGCCCAGCGTCTGAAACTCTTCTTACCTAAAAATGCCGTAACAAAAATAGGGAAGGCTGTACACTTTTCCAGTTGCTTCTTTAATTTCCTAACACGGATTTCACTCATAGGCCCTGTGCTATGTACAGCTTCTATCAGAAATAACAGATTCTTATCCTTGCAATAGGCCACAACGTCTGGTAATTCTTCGTGCTCTAATGTAAAGAATCTGATTTGTTCCAGCATCTCTTGGTTCATGTAGAGAAACTTGTCGGAAGTATCACCTATATACAGCACTTCGGCTCCCATTCCGAACCTTGGCAGGAAATCTTCCACAATTGATTTTTGAAGCACATTATGTTCTCCTGCTGAGAGCTGGAGATTTATGCCGGAAGGTAATCTTACTGGAATTTTTTCAAGCTCTCTCTTTCTCTCCAGTTCCTCTTTAAGAAGTCGTATTTTATTTAAGTAGGCTTCTAATTTTTCCTCCCATTGTGGCATATTGTAATGTTTGACCAAATCGGCGAACAAAGGATGCAGAGCATAAGCCCGCTTCGGGTCATTAGTTGCTTGTGTGTCGAATGAAGACGATTTGACAACCACCTCGGCCTGAACGGGCAACTCTAAGTCTTTGCGCCGAATGTCATCATATGAACCCGAAGATATGCGCTCGCCATAGTACTCATTTTCATAGGTAATAATTTCTCGTGATGTCAGGAAGAAATTGTCATCAGCCGATTTGGCTTCTTGAAAACTGGTTCTTATATCACCAACCGCAAGACAAGCCATGGCCATTCTTTCAAGTCTTCTTGCGGTTCCATCTAAAGGTATTCCAACTTTTCCCAAAATGTCCAGCATCGAAAAAATTAATTCTCCGACTTCTTCGGTCTTGTTTCCTTTCAATTTTATTTTCATATAGAGTCGAATAAGGATAAAGGAATTGTCTTGTTTCTGA
>NZ_DBEXBB010000273.1:0-9976 GCF_048170425.1 Phocaeicola sp. | reverse complement strand
GGAGTAACACATAACACTGTAACTGCAAAAGATTTGAAAATTAAGTTTCCTGATTTCTTGGTCTTTATGGATGAAGAAGTAAAAGATGGTAATATGTTAACTCTAAATGGGCGACTGACAACAACGCCGAAGGTTTTACATGTTGCTGGCTATCGGTTTGGCTTTAAAGCAGGAGAGGGCAAGGAGGTTGTGAACGGAAAAATTTCTATTGTGGATAATGTGACTGTAGATGGAATTGTAGAGGTTGCTGGAATTAGTGGCCCTAGCAGTTTAATTGTGTCTTTAGATGTTACGTTAGGAAAAATGACGGCAAGTAGTGTAACTGGTGTCATTCGGCCTAAGATTAAAGCGGAAACTGCTAAAATTGAATTGAATGACTTGCCAGATTTCTTGAAAGATGAAGAAACCCGTCTGGATATTACTAATCCGGTAATTTTGCTGAAAGCTAATAATCCGTTAGAAACGGATGTCGAAATTAATGCAGTACTTACTCCAGAGAAGAATAATGTCAATATTGATGGGCATGAAGTGAAAGTAGGAGCTGGATACGGTCAGAATAAAGTGGTATTGATGCCAGGTACGAATGTAATTGCTTTTTCTCGTACTGGAGAATGTGCAATTGAAGGAGTTACGGATAATGTTAAGGTGCAAGAAATTAATAATTTGCTTGAAATTATTCCAGATGATATTGATGTCAATTTACAACCGGTTATTCGAAATGAAAACTATTATGAAGTAGAATTGGGAAGATACTATGAGTTGCCGGTAGGTTATGAGGTTGATGTGCCATTGAGTTTCGAGCAGAATTTGAATATCGTGTACAATGATTCCGTACAAGGTTTGAATAAGGATTTGAATGACTTGGATAAGGTAATCCTGAAAAAGGCCAATATTATTTTGACAGTAGATAATACTATCCCTCTGAAGTTGCAGTTGAAAGCTGAAAACATACAAATTAAGGATGTGTATGGCAATGAACTGACTGACGTGAAGAAAACAATAGAAGGAAATAAGCAATACGTGGCAGAAAGTATAGATGGAGAGAAACCTGTAACAAGTGAATTGGTTTTGACCCTGAATTCGGATGATACAGCATTTCTATCAAAGATTGACAGGATTTGCTTTCAAATAACGGCTGCACCGGGAAGTGTTACTGGTGTGCCTTTGAAGGATACACAATGGCTGAAGGTGACAGATATTAAGGTCTCTGTGCCAGGTGGTGTGAATGTGGATTTGAATTAATAATGAACGAGAGAAAAAGGAATAAATGAAGAAAAATATCTTGTTTACGGTACTGTCTGGATTGGCTGTTTTTGCGTTCGTGGATGAAGTTGTGGCTCAACCTCAGGTTAATCGTTCTGTTTACTTTCTGGGAGGTGCTGCTTATCGGCATGAACTGAATCCGGCATTTATGGGAGAAGGAGGATATGTAAGTATGCCAGGACTGGGTAATTTATCGGTAAGTGCTCAGGGAACTGCTGGTGTGGGTGATTTCTTATTTGTAAAACCTAATGGTGGATTGGTGACTTTTATGCACGAAGAAGTAAGTAGCAAAGAATTTTTGAAAGGTTTGCCGAACCGTTTGAAAATGGGATTTAATTTTAATGAGAATCTCCTGTCTGCCGGATTGTATGCTTGGGGAGGTTTTAATACAATAGGACTTTCTATTAAAAGTAATACCAACTTGTCCGTTCCCGATCAGTTGTTCAGGTTTATGAAGAATGGGGTAGACGCGCCAGAAGGAACTCGTTATACAGTAAATGATTTGAATATCCTTACGACTAATTATGCAGAACTGGCATTGGGGCATGCCCGTCGGATAAATGACCAGTGGACAGTAGGAGCAAAGATGAAATTTTTGGTAGGACTCGCTAAAGCAACTGTAAAAATTGACCGACTGGATATTGAAGCTACCCCGGATGCTTGGAGAATTACTCCTTCGGGTGCACAGGCCTATCTCTCAGCCAAAGGGCTGGTTGTGCCGACTCGTGGCGAAACGGGTCATTACGCAGACAGCGATTATGAACTGGATGCCAGTGGTAAACGTACCGATAAGTTGAAACCGGGTTCAGAACAGCTGATTTCGTATGATGATGTGAACTTTGATGACAAGAATATCGGTCCTACAGGATTTGGTATGGCATTTGATTTTGGTGCGACTTATCGCCTGAATGAAGATTGGACATTCTCAGCTGCGGTGCTTGACTGGGGATTTATCCGCTGGAAAAATACGCTGAAAGCTATCATGAACAACAGTTTTGAATTCGATGGGTTCAATGAAATTCCTGTAAAATCAGCTTTGGAAGACAATAACCCGAATTCAATCAATAACCAGAGTGACCGTATTGTTGATGATTTGGAACAGATGGCTAAATTTACAAAAGAAGGAGAAGGATTGAAGCGTACTACGGCCTTGGCTGCGACTTTAAATTTTGGTGTGCAATATACCTTACTTGTTTATGACCGTCTGAAATTTGGTGTCTTGTCTTCTTCACGTTTTCAAGGACGTCATTCTTGGACGGAAGCACGTGTGTCTGCCAATATTTCTCCTTTGACTTGGTTTGAGGCATCAGTAAATTATGCTTTTTCTAACTTTGGTTCTACAGGAGGACTGATGTTGAACTTTCATCCAAGAGGCTTCAATTTCTTCGTAGCAGCAGATGTTCCGTTGTGTAAATATGCACCGAAGTATTATGTGCCGCTTAATCGTTTTTCTGCCAATATCAATTGGGGAATTAATTTTACTTTTAGACCGAAATTCAAGACAAAATACCGTTGTGTGTAGGTGCTGTCATTATAAGTGAGAAGTATAGTTAAAACAAAATAGATAGGAGCAAAAAGGTCATTATTTGCCTTTGGCAGTTATGGCCAGTGACGTACTTGGTTGTCCGGTAAAACGAAAAGGTAGGTACGAATCTGGGAAAAATGAAACCTCATGAAAACGTGGTGCAGAAATAGAGTAGTTGACATAAGATGATAAGAGAATGCCTGTACATGTAAGCAGATGATGGTATGCTGTTGAGGTGTACAGGCATTTTGGTTTGAATCAGAATTTGTTATCCAAATAATTCCCGGAAGGCTTCTTCTACTTTTCGAACAGGGATAAGTTCAATTTTAATTTTTTTTCTGTCGAGACCTGAAAGGTTATGTTTGGGGATTAACATTCGCTGGAATCCGAGTTTTTCGGCTTCACTGATACGTTGCTCGATTCGGTTAACCGGACGGATTTCTCCGCTTAATCCTACTTCTCCTGCCATGCATATTCCTGCTTCAATTTCCGTATCCATGTTGCTGGAAAGAATGGCACTGATAACTGCCAGGTCTATGGCGGGGTCGTTGACTTTCAACCCTCCGGCAATGTTCAGGAATACATCTTTTTGAGCCAGCTTGAATCCGACCCGTTTTTCAAGTACGGCTAACAGCATGTTCATGCGCCGGAGGTCGAATCCTGTGGCGGAACGCTGCGGCATTCCGTAAGCGGCTGTGCTGACCAGTGCTTGTACTTCAATCAGGAAGGGGCGTACACCTTCCACGGCACCGGCGATGGCGACACCGCTCATGCCTTCATGGTCTTGGGTGAGCAGCAGTTCAGAGGGGTTGCTGACTTGGCGTAGTCCGTCTTGCCGCATTTCGTAGATTCCCAGTTCGGCCGTGCTGCCGAAGCGATTCTTGATGCTGCGCAAGATGCGGTACATGTAATGCTGGTCTCCTTCGAATTGCAATACGGTATCGACAATGTGTTCTAATACTTTCGGTCCGGCAATGCTTCCTTCCTTGTTGATATGTCCGATGAGGATAACCGGTGTGCCGGTTTCTTTGGCAAACTTTAAAAGAGAAGCAGTACATTCTCTGACCTGTACGATGCTGCCGGGAGAAGAATCAATATTCTCGGTAGAGATTGTCTGAATGGAGTCGATGATGACCAAATCGGGAGCCACATTCTTTATATGGGTAAAAATCTGTTCCAATGAGGTTTCACAGGCTATCAGCAGATTGTCGTTTTCCGGGTGCGGAATACGGACAGCCCGAAGTTTAAGTTGTCGGGCGCTTTCTTCACCGGATACGTAGAGAATTTTTTTGTGGGTAAGCCGCAACACCGTCTGGAGTATCAGAGTCGATTTTCCGATACCCGGTTCTCCTCCAATCAGGGTGAGCGAACCTTGCACCAGTCCTCCTCCCAATACACGGTTCAGCTCTTCGTCGAGCATGTCCATACGTTGCTCTTCATTTGATTCTATTTCAGTCAGACGTTGAGGCTTGGAGCGCACGGACTCAATGCCGTGTGCCATGTGTTTGGCTATAGGAGTTTCCTTGCGCACCACTTCTTCTACAAATGTATTCCATTGTCCGCAGGACGGACATTTTCCTGCCCATTTAGGAGATTCTTGTCCGCAGTTTGTGCAGACATAGACCGTTTTTTCTTTTGCCATATTTGTTACACTAATTCTTTACAAAGGTACGAAATCTTATACTTATTCTCTATACTGGCAAAAAAATATCATTTATTTATTTGTTTGTAGAAAAATGTTGCTATATTTGCCAACGGAAAAACAATAATCTATGACTGTACACTGTCTTCATATCATCTTGTTGAACGGGCATGGGTATATGCCTTTCATTACATCAACCACAGGGATGACCCCTAGGGGGTGAGGATAGTCTGTTTGGTGTTTCTACGTGATACACGTCTGCGGATGCAGACATTTCATTTATTTTATTCAATCAAGATTAATATTTAATTCATTGTTTCTGTTTGTGCCGTGGTGTAAGGCCTCACGGAGATATACCGGGATCGTTGGGTTTCGGACTAAAAATTAATGGTAACCTATGAAAGTATTGAAATTCGGCGGAACATCCGTAGGTTCTGTCAATAGCATGTTAAGTGTCAAGCGTATAGTAGAGGGTATAGATGACAAAGTAATTGTAGTCGTTTCCGCATTAGGGGGAATTACTGATAAACTGATTTGTACTTCGAAAATGGCAGCTTCAGGCGATGATTCTTATGAGAAAGAAATGAAGGAAATCGTGAACCGTCACATTGAAATGGTATACACTGTGATTCCAGCGGGACGGGGAAGGGAATTGCTTCTGGATTTGGTGAATGAACTGCTAAGCGAATTGAAGGATATTTTTCAGGGAATTTATTTGATTCGGGATCTCTCGCCGAAAACTTCGGCTACTATTGTCAGTTATGGAGAACGACTTTCTTCTATCATTGTAGCGACATTAATAGAAGGTGCTGTGTGGTTTGACTCTCGTACGTTTATTAAGACTGAGAAGAAACATAACAAACATATTCTGGATTCGGAATTAACTAACAGATTGGTACGTGAAACTTTTAGTGAAATACCGAAGGTTTCTCTTGTTCCTGGCTTTATTTCGACTGATAAAAATACGGGTGAGGTAACTAATTTGGGACGTGGTGGTTCTGATTATACGGCTTCTATCATTGCGGCAGCATTGGATGCGGATATCTTGGAGATATGGACCGATGTGGATGGTTTCATGACGGCTGATCCACGTGTAATCAGCACGGCTTATCCTATTACTGAATTAAGTTATGTGGAGGCCATGGAGTTGTGCAACTTTGGTGCGAAAGTAGTGTATCCTCCGACTATTTATCCGGTGTGTCATAAGAATATTCCGATTTTAATTAAAAATACTTTCAATCCGGATGCTCCGGGAACTATCGTGAAGCAAGAGGCTGATCATTCTTCTAAACCGATTAAAGGTATTTCGTCTATTAATGATACTTGTTTGATTACCATGACCGGTTTGGGCATGGTGGGTGTCATTGGCGTGAACCATCGTATCTTCAAGACGTTGGCCGAAAATGGCATCAGTGTCTTTTTGGTTTCGCAGGCTTCTTCTGAGAACTCAACCTCTATCGGTGTGAGAAATGAGGATGCGGAACTGGCATGTGAGGTGCTGAATGAGGAGTTTGCCAAAGAAATTGAAATGGGTGAAATCTCACCGATGAAAGCGGAAGGCGGTCTGGCCACCGTGGCGATTGTGGGCGAGAACATGAAGCATACTCCCGGTATTGCCGGAAAATTGTTTGGTACGCTCGGACGTAACGGTATCAATGTCATCGCTTGTGCGCAGGGTGCTTCTGAGACAAATATCTCTTTCGTCGTGGAAGGTGCTTCTTTGCGTAAGACACTGAATGTGATTCATGATTCATTCTTCTTGTCAGAATATCAGGTGTTGAACCTGTTTATCTGTGGTACGGGAACAGTGGGTGCCAGTTTGATTGAACAGATTCATGGCCAGCAGGAAAAACTGAAACAGGAGCGCGGGTTGAAACTGCATGTGGTGGGTATTGCCAACGGCCATAAAGCCTTGTTTACGCGTGCTGGAATTGATTTGGAACATTTCAGAGAAGAATTGGATGAAAAAGGCATTCCTTCTTGTCCTCAGACACTTCGTGATGAGATTGTGGGAATGAATATCTTCAATTCGGTGTTTGTGGATTGTACAGCCAGTCCCGATATTGCGGCACTGTATAAAGATTTGCTGAGTCACAATGTGTCGGTGGTGGCAGCAAACAAGATTGCCGCTTCTTCTGAATACGACATTTATGCGGAACTGAAAAGAATTGCTCGTCAGCGTGGAGTGAAGTATTTGTTTGAGACGAACGTAGGAGCCGGTCTTCCGGTAATCAATACCATCAATGACTTGATAAACAGTGGTGACAAGATTTTGAAGATTGAAGCGGTGGTGAGCGGTACGTTGAATTATATTTTCAACCGTATCAGTGCGACAACTCCTCTGAGTGAAACTATCCGTCAGGCGAAGGAGGAAGGTTACTCTGAACCTGACCCAAGAATTGACCTGAGCGGAAAGGATGTGATCCGGAAACTGGTGATTCTGGCTCGTGAGGCAGGTTACCGTTTGAATCAGGAAGATGTGGAAGCAGACTTGTTTATTCCTGACAGCTATTTTGAAGGTACATTGGATGATTTTTGGAGAAAGATTCCACAATTAGATAAAGAATTTGAAGAACGTCGCAAGAGACTGGAAAGCGAGGACAAGCGCTGGCGTTTTGTGGCAAGCCTGGAAGATGGACACGGCAAGGTGTCTTTGCAGGAAGTAGACCGCAATCATCCGTTCTATAACCTGGCTGGCAGCAACAATATTATCTTGCTGACCACAGAGCGCTACAATGAATATCCGATGCTGATTCAGGGATACGGTGCCGGTGCAAGTGTGACTGCTGCCGGTGTATTTGCGGATATAATGAGTATTGCCAATATTTAAACCAAACAAAAATGAAACATGTGATTATCTTAGGTGACGGTATGGCCGATTGGGCTGTACCTTCCTTAGGCGACAAAACTTTACTGCAGTATGCACATACGCCATATATGGATAAGCTGGCAAGTATGGGGCGTACGGGCGTATTGAAGACGGTGGCTGATGGCTTCCATCCAGGAAGTGAGGTGGCCAATATGTCTGTGATGGGCTATGATTTACCTAAGGTGTATGAAGGTCGTGGAGTACTGGAAGCTGCCAGTATTGGTGTAGACCTTCAGGATGGGGACATGGCCATGCGTTGTAACATTGTCTGTGTGGAAGGAGAAACGCTGAAAAATCATTCTGCCGGACATATTTCTACGGAGGAGGCCGATGAACTAATTCGCTTTCTGGATGAAAAGTTGGGCTTCGACTGCATTCATTTTTACACAGGAGTGCAATATCGTCATTTATTGGTGATTAAGGGAGGGGATAAGCGGTTGGCTTGTGTGCCTCCACATGACATCCCTTTGCAGCCTTTCCGTCCTAATCTGGTGAAGGCACTCTGTCCTGAGGCACAAGAAACAGCCGATTTGTTGAATGCACTGATTTTGAAATCACAAGAGTTGCTGGCTACGCATCCTGTCAACTTGAAACGAGTGGCGGAAGGGAAAGACCCGGCCAATAGTATCTGGCCCTGGAGTCCGGGATACCGCCCGCAGATGGAACCTTTGTCAGAGAAATATCCGTCTATCCGGAAAGGAGCCGTGATTACGGCTGTCGATTTGATTCGTGGTATCGGCCGTTATGCAGGTTTGCGCTGTATTGATGTGGAAGGGGCTACCGGATTGTATAACACTAACTATGAAGGGAAGGCTCAGGCTGCCATTGAAGCGCTGAAAACAGATGATTTTGTGTATCTGCATGTAGAAGCCAGCGATGAGGCAGGTCACGAAGGAGATGTTCCGTTGAAACTGAAAACTATTGAAGACTTGGACAGCCGTATTGTCGGTCCGGTCTATGAAGCAGTAAAACAATGGGATGAGCCTGTGGCCATTGCGGTATTGCCCGATCATCCTACTCCTTGTGAGTTGAGAACGCATACCAATGAACCGATTCCTTTCCTGATATATTATCCGGGTATTGAGCCGGATGCCGTGCAGACTTATGATGAAATCAGCTGCAAGGAAGGAGGATATGGCCTGATGGAGAAAGATGAGTTTATGAACCTATTTATGAATATTCAGTAACAGATAGCAATATGAAGTATTACAGTACAAACGGAAAAGCATTAGACGCGACATTGGAAGAAGCTGTGGTAAGAGGACTGGCTTCAGATAAGGGTTTATATATGCCCCGTCAGATTAAACCCTTGCCACAATCGTTCTATGACGAGATTGAGACACTTTCTTTTCCAGAAATAGCTTATAAAGTAGCAGATGCGTTTTTTGGAGAAGATGTACCGGCCGACACATTGAAACAGATTGTGTATGACACATTGAACTTTGATGTACCGGCAGTAAAAGTAAAAGACAATATTTATTCTTTGGAACTGTTTCACGGACCTACATTGGCGTTTAAAGATGTTGGCGGCCGTTTTATGGCTCGTTTGCTGGGATACTTTATCCGTAAGGAGGGAAAGAAGCAGGTTAATGTACTGGTGGCTACATCCGGAGATACGGGAAGTGCGGTGGCAAATGGTTTCCTGGGCGTGGAAGGCATTCATGTGTATGTGCTTTACCCGAAAGGAAAGGTCAGTGAAATTCAGGAAAAACAGTTTACTACCTTGGGACGTAACATTACAGCAGTTGAAGTGGACGGTACGTTCGATGACTGCCAGGCGTTGGTGAAGAATGCGTTCATGGATAAAGACTTGAACGAGCACATGCAGCTGACATCTGCCAACTCTATCAATGTAGCCCGTTTCCTGCCTCAGGCTTTTTATTATTTTTATGCCTATGCGCAGATGAAAAAAATCGGTAAGGCCAATAACCTGGTAGTTTGTGTACCGAGCGGTAATTTTGGAAATATTACAGCCGGATTGTTTGGCAAGCGTATGGGGCTTCCAATTAAGCGTTTTATAGCAGCCAATAATCGTAACGATATATTCTATCAATACCTGAAGACAGGAGAGTATTGTCCGCGTCCGTCGGTGGCTACTATTGCTAATGCCATGGATGTAGGCGACCCCAGTAATTTTGCCCGGGTACTGGATTTGTACGATGGAAGTCACGATGCCATTGCTTCTGAAATCAGTGGTGAAACCTATACCGATGATCAGATACGTGAAACGGTGCAGAAGGTTTATGAAGAAACGGGTTATCTGCTTGACCCTCACGGTGCATGCGGATACCGTGCGCTGGCAGAAGAACTGAAAGAAGGAGAAGTCGGCTTGTTCCTGGAGACGGCTCACCCTGCAAAATTCCTGCAAACGGTGGAAAGTATCATAGGGGTAGAAGTAAAAATACCGGAAAAACTTCAGGCATTCATGAAAGGTACCAAACAGAGTGTACCGATGTCGAAAGACTTTGCGGCATTTAAAGCTTACTTGATGAAACAATAATCCTTTTCAGATACGAATTGATTTTAAGTGTCAGTTTGACTTATGCTGGTATAGGTAGACACATTATTAACACATAACCTATACCAATCATGAATCGTAAGCATTACAATGAATCAGACCGTCTGGCTCTACTTCGTGAATATTATTCATCAGGTTTGAGCAAATATGCATTTATCA
>NZ_DBEXBB010000272.1:0-8916 GCF_048170425.1 Phocaeicola sp. | reverse complement strand
TTCAACGCTTGCGTATATTTTTCGGTCTTACAAAGACGAAATAGTTGTCCATTATTTTTAATAAGCAAGGGAGTACGAAATCCATAATCAGGTAACATCACGGCACAACATGAACGTCTGATTTTACACTCTTCGCACTCTTCATCCAGAACAAGTTTAACCAACTTTCCTTTATCTTGGTACCTTGCTTCTATTCCTTTAAAGTATACATCATTATTTATCCAATACTTATCCTTAGAAGAAGTCAAAAGAAAATTCTCTAATGAACTCAATTTCTGTCTAGTGAGGTTTACTGAAAGGTACGTGAGATCATGATAATCAAAAGATTGCTTATGACGTACATAATCATCAAAACAAAAAACAATAAGATACTTCTGGTTCTCTTTTGTCGTAGCAATCACATCCGGCTGTCTGTCTTCACGTTCAAAACGGAAATCTATTTTCACATCAACAAATTCTATGTCTGTTTCTTTATAAATTCCATAATAAGATGGCACATGAATCCGTTTCTGTGTTTCTATAATCTGTTCTGCTAATTTAAGTAATGTCACTCTATAACATATCTCAAGATTTGCTCCCCTACCATGGCTTAAATGAGCAAAACCATGTGCATTTATATCCCCTTGTCTCGCAACTAATTGCTCATGACAATTTGGACAAATACATCCACAACGTTTACCATTAGGGACAGTATCTACATGTACCATTTTTCCTTCGGCATTTTCGGCCCAAGAAAAGACTTCCTCATAATACATAGCTATTGCTCGTTTATTAAGTTTTATTTAATTCCCCACCACATACACCGGCTGATACTTCGTCCCCGCATTCTTCAACACACCTTCCTTCACCAGTTCCCGAATCACCCGCGTAGACTTCGACGAATTAAACCCGGTGAGCCGTTCAAAATCGCGGCGTTGCAGGAAAGAATGCGTCTTGAAATACTCTGCTAACTTCTGCTTCACCTCTTCCTCGTCCAGCTTGGCAGAATGATGCGCCTCGTCCACCTTGTGCTCCAGATACACACTCTGGAAACGGTCAATCAAGTCTTTGTCGGGTGTAAACTTGATGCTTCTCACCTGTACGTCGTCATCCTTTATATACTTCGGATTGATGTCCGGCGTACATTTCAGGCTCAGACTGAAATAGCCGATTCCTTCCAGATGCACCGCATATCCGTTGCTCAGGTTCTCATAAAGCTCATCGTTCAGGGCCGTGATGACGGCTGCCACATCGGCCGGAGAGGCGGTACATTTCTTGCGTATCGCTTCACGGATTTCACGGGTGGTCACCACGTCTTTGGTAATCACTTTTGCATGCAACTTCGGTACGGAAACTCCCTCCTTTACCGGATTCTCAAACAGGTCAAATTTTATAGCCATAATCGTTTTAGTTATATTGTAATTATACTTCTTTCAAAACCCTTATACAAAAATACCTCGACACGTAGCTGTCAAGGTCGCGACACGAACGTGACGAGACATCAGCACGAACGTGTCAAGACCTCGTCACGTACGTGTCGAGGTAAATTTAACTCAATTTTTAAGAAAAAGCAAGAAGATGCCTGACTATATTTAAAAATGAATACATAAGTATCCGTTTTTAAGCCGGACAACATCTTGCGACAAATAAATTATCATTACCTTTACAAAAAGATAAGAATCAAACAATCATGGACGTCCTCTCCAAAGACCAGCGGCACAAAAACATGGCTGCCATTCATTCGGCCAACACCAAGCCGGAAATGATAGTCAGGAAGTATCTGTTTGCTCACGGATTCAGATACCGCCTGAACCATCCGCGTCTGCCGGGGCGTCCGGACATTGTGCTGCGGAAATACCGCACCTGCATCTTTATCAACGGCTGTTTCTGGCATGGTCATGAGGGTTGCAAATATTACGTCATTCCCAAATCGAACACGGAGTTCTGGACACGAAAAATCACACGCAACATCGAGCGTGACAAGCGGGTACAGCAGGAACTGGCACGAATGGGGTGGCACTGCATGACGATATGGGAATGTGAACTGAAACCCAAGAAACGGGAACAGACGCTCCTGGCACTGGAATATACGCTCAACCATATTTACCTGAAAGACCACACCGTGAGCTATTCCTTTGACGAAGAAGAGAAACCGCTTATGGCTGCGGAAGAATCAGAAGACACTTATCATACAATAAAAGAGATACAATCCTTTTCACCCATGAATAAAGACACACTTGAATTTGTCACCTATTGTATTGGAAGCCTTTCACGGATTCTCCATTTACCACAACGTGAGGTGTACAACAGGCTAAATCAATCGGGTATATTGTATGAATACATCGTTCCTTCATACGACGTGCTTCATACATTCGGTTCCCGCTACCTGATGGAAGATTTGATTGATTTTATGAAGGAGAAAGGAGTACTCGAAGCGACTTATCACATCCCAAACGATTCTCAAAAATAACCCACACAATATGAACTCATTCATCCCCATCTTTTCAGCCTTCTTCATCCTGCTCGGACTCCTCGTCTGGAGATTCCCCAAACTCATTGCAGGATACAACACCATGACGCCCGAGCAACAGAAAAAAGTCGACGTGAAGGGGCTCAAAGCCTTCATGTGCCGCGTGTTCTGCGCAATCGGCGTACTAGTCTTCGTGAGCTACCTGCTCCTGCGGCTGTTCATGGACGAAGCGTCGGCCATCCACATCAGTTCCATAGTAGTGCCCATAATAGGAGTTATCTATCTGCTGGCCGGTGCCCAACGATACGACCACAACTAACGGGACGCCTGGGCGATAATCTCCTTCACCACCTCTACATCGGCCGGAAGCCATGCCACGCTGTCCATCTCTTCCAGTTTCAGCCAAGCGGCACTCTCATGCTCTTTCAGCACCAGACTGCCGGAAACTACCGTGCAACGATAGCAGTGCATCGTGAGGTGAAACGACGGATACTCACAGTTTACCGTGGTGAGGAAGGCATCCACCCGGATGTCGGTGTCCAACTCCTCGCGGATTTCACGTACCAGGGCCTCTTCCCTGCGCTCGCCCGGCTCTACCTTTCCGCCGGGAAATTCCCAATAGTCCTTGAACTCGCCGTAGCCGCGCTGGGTGGCAAAGTACTTTCCGTCGCGCACCATCACCGCCGCCACTACCTCAATGTGTTTCTTCACTTCGCAGCACTCTCCTTCCCGACGGATGCACCAGAACGGGACGGACTTGGCGTCGGTGAACTCTTTCATCCGCCAGGCTGATTCGAAACCGCTGGCCACGAAGTGCATGGGCACGAACAGGCCGGTACGGAACACGTCAAGGAACTGACGGGCTCCGCGGGTGTAGCCGTTGCCGATGCGCCCGTCTACGGGGAACATCACCACGTCGAAACGGTCGGTGAGCTTGCGGATGTCTTTCAGCTCGCCCAGGAAACGTTTTTCTTCCTTGGCAGGGTCGATGTCGATGCCGAAGTCGGGGCTGTAGATTAGTCCCCCGTGATAGTCGTCGGTCAGGAAGCGGGCGTACCAGTTGTTCAGGTCGCCGGCATGGAAGATACGCTTGCCGTCGGTCTCTATCACCCACGACACGCCGCTGTCATTGCTTCCGGTGGCCGTCACGCGGAGAAGCTCGTCTTCCCACGTGGCACCTTTTCCCAGCCAGGCATCGGCTTCTTCCTTCTGCGCCCGACGGTGTTTCAGGATGTCTTTCGAAAGGATGTAGCGCACGTTCGCTTTCCGGGTCCGCCAGGAGAAGATGTCGCGGTTGAAATGGTCTTCGTGGAAATGGCTGGAGAAGACGTACAGGGGCTTGGGCGACTGCAACAGACGGGGCATCACGCCGGCAGGGTCCATCCAGTAGTCGAACACGAGGATGCAGCGGTCGGTCTCGAGGGCAAAGCCGCTGTGGAAGATATAGGTGAGTTGCATAGGCTGCTTGAATAGTTTGTGCAAAGATAGCGTTTTTGCCGGAGAAACGTGCGGCCCCGGGGGTTAAGGGGCTGTGCCTTCCACTTTATAGCGGATGGAGCGCTCGCTGCGTTGCAGGCAGTCGATAAAGACATCCAGATGGTTGGTGTAGGTCATCAGTTGCCGGATAACCTGCACTTCCTCCTCCGTCCAAGGCTCTCCATGGCGCGGATGCTTTTTCCGGAGTTCCTGCACGGACTCCGATGAAACGTCCTTCGAGATACCCAACCGACGGATTTGCTGCCTGATGTGTTCCAGCGTATCGTCCGTACACGTGTTATAAAAGGGCGACTGGAAAAATCCGGGACAAGGGATGTTTCTCTCTGGCAGATAATAGATGACAGCTTCCACTTCCATGTCTTCCAGTTCTTTCTTCAGTTTTTCGATGTATTCCGTAGCCGCCGGAGCATAAACCTGGATGGAGCATTCGTAGCGGGCATCTCTCTTATTCCGGCTGGCCGAAAGCCAGTTGAACGAGCCTTCCACCAGCAGACAGTCGTCTACCACCAGCGTCTTGTTGTGGATACCTTTCAGGATTCGCAGGCACACATGGTTTTCGACCAGTGCCTGACGACCTTTCACGGCATTTTCCCGTAGCACACCGTTCTTCTTATCCAGGTAATGGTCGGTATAGACCACCACTTCTACTCCACGACCCACGGTTTCCCGGATAAGAGGCAACAGATTGTCGTCCTCAAGGGCACGGATAGAAATGTAAGGCGACACAATCAGCACGCTCTTCCGAGCCGTCTGGAAAGCCTGACGCAAGCAGTCCGTATGGGCTTCAAGGGCAGACAGGCGGTCGACTTCAGCATACCGGCACAAGGGTTCTTCGGCCTGATAGACAAAGTTGGAGGAGATTTCATTCTGCCGACTGTCAAACAACCACTTGGCCAGGTTGCCCGACGGAGTGTCCCGGTCGGGATGGAAAATGTTCATGTTACCGAACACCAGGAAGTGATACTGCGCACGCGACACGGCCACATTGAGCATGTTGTACTTTCCGCCTGCTTCCATGAAATAGGAGGTGTCGCCGGGCGAATTGACAGGCGAGAAGATTACTAACGGATATTGTGCTCCCTGTAGTGAGTGAACCGTACCGACCGTCATCGCTTCAAAGTCTCCTGCTTCCGGCAATTCGGACAGCAAGCTGCGCAACAAGCGTTCCTGTGCCTTGAACGGGGTAACGATGGCAGCTACCTTGCAGATGGGTTTTGCGTATGCTTCCTCCAGATTATCTTTCTCACGGGCCAGCCACTCTACGATAGCGGCGGCTTCAGCTTCATTGAAACGGCTGCCGGTCTTCCCTTTCTGGCTGCATCCGTTCACATGGACATAACCTTTGGAGGGAAGAGCCGCATACTTCGGACGGTCGCCTTTCAGGGGAAGCAGTCGCCCATGGTACACGTAGTCGTTGCAATAGGCAATGATGGAATCCAGGCAACGGCGATGTTCTTTCAGGAAGGCTCCACGTTCGCCGTCTACCTGAAAGCTGCCACTCTTGCGGGCCATTTTCATGATACTTCCGGAAGAGGACAGGAAACCGTGTTCGGACAGGAAACCATACAGCCGGTCTTCGGCCGAAGCAACCACCCCGAAACGCTTGAGGTTGATGAAGGAATATTGTTCGGATACGGGCCAGATGGGTTCTATCTGTTCGATGTCGCCCACGAGGATGGCTTGCCGGGCCAGACTGAACGAGGGTACGGCCAGCTCGGGCGACACCTGTCCTGACTCGTCCACAATCAGCAGGTCGATGGTGTTATAAAGGGGAACAAACGGACTTCCTTCGTGGGTGCAGGTCATATACCGGGGAAGGGAGTGGAACGTGGAGATGAACACCGGCATCACACAGGCCAGACGTCTCAGGCGTTCGAGATAAACCCCACGGTCAGGCCGGCTCAGGTTTCCGGTGCACCGACCCAGACGGCGGATAAACTCGGCTTCCCGATGGTGGATGGCATACCAGAACAGCTGATAACGGTAGCTGATGTCCAGACGCACGGCCATGTCTTCCATGCAGGGCAAGTCCTTGTACTCCTCTCCGGCATCCAGTCTTCAAATGCCAGCGTCACGTGCGGTTCTTTATTTAACGTACTGTTGCTCCATTCGGCATCCAGCAGGCAGTTTTTCCAGTATTTAAGTAGTTTTTTGTCCATAGGTTCACGTTGATGGGCAAAAATAGGCTCATTCTGCCACATTCAAAACAATGCGGCTGCAATAAAAGCGTAATTTTACCTAAAAACCATTGATTGAAGGGAGCAGAAAGGCAATGCCACATATTTTTCTTACCTTTGAAAACTAAAACTAACTCATACATAAGCCATGAACAAAAAAATACTGATTATAGGAGCCAACGGATTTACAGGGCGTCACCTGCTGCACGCTTTTGCCCAAAAGACCGACTGGCAGATTACCGGCTGTTCGCTGCATCCCGACATTTGTCCGCCGGCACACGGCTACCGTTTTATCCAGACGGACATCACCCGTGAAGAAGAGGTAGAGAAACTGATGGAAGAAGTACAACCGGACGTAGTGGTCCATACGGCGGCCATGTCGGCCACAGATTATGCAGAAACGCATCGCGCCGAAGCCGATGCGGTGAACGTGGAGGCAGTGAGATGGCTGGCGCAAAGCTGTGAGAAGCGTCACTGCCGGCTTATCCATCTTTCCACGGACTTCGTATTTGGAGGAGACACCAGCCGGTTGTACACCGAGGAAGACACCCCCTCTCCCGTCAATTACTACGGCCGCACGAAATGGGAAAGCGAGAAGCTGGTGGCTTCTCTTTGCCGGAACTATGCCATTGCACGTATCGTGGTGGTGTATGGCGCTCCTTATCCGGGACAGCACGGAAACATCGTATCGCTGGTCATCAACCGTCTGCAAAACCATCAGGAGATACGGGTGGCAAACGACCAGTGGCGCACACCGACTTACGTGGGAGATGTGGTGCAAGGCATTGAAAAGCTCATCGAACGACCGGTCTGCGGCATTTATCACATCTGTGGCGGAGAATGTATGACCGTGGCCGACATGGCACTACGCACGGCCGACGCACTGGGACTGGACCGTTCGCTCATCCTTCCGGTACACACGGCAGCAATGCAGGAAAAGACACCCCGCCCTCGTTTCAGCGGACTGAGCATTGAAAAGGCCCGGCGGGAACTGGAATACCGTCCGCATACTTTCGAGGAGGGTATCAGAAGCATGCTACAGGACGATTCCTCACGAAAGGGATAGAATGGTTTCCGGAAAATCCGTACTTTTACATTAAAATCTAAAACAAATGGGAAAGAAAGAATACATGCAGGCCAACAAGGACTGGCTGGCCGAAAAGGCAAAAGAAGAGGGAGTGATGCCGCTCCCGAAGGGTATTTACTATAAAGTGCTGGCATCGGGTAAGAACGACGGCAAGCATCCCACCCCGCGGAGCATCGTCACCGCGCACTACACGGGATGGACCATCAACGGCAAGAAGTTTGACAGCAGCCGCAGCGGTGCACCCGTCGCCTTCCGCCTGAGCGACTTGATTGAGGGATGGATTATCGCCATGCAGCAGATGTGCGTGGGCGACAAATGGGAAATATATATCCCGTCGGAAATGGGCTACGGCAAGTTCTCACAGCCCGGCATCCCCGGCGGCTCCACTTTGATTTTTGAGATTGAATTGTTTGGAATAGCCTGAGTGCAGGCTATTCCGAATTATCTTTATCTTACAGCGCAGCCTTCAGAATAGAAAGGATGTCCTGTTCGCTCAGCGGAGCAAAAGTGCCCGGGGCATCCAGTCCCTCATTCACGGCAATGTGGTGTGCCATCTCTTCCAGACGGGAATCGTCGATGCCTACCTCACGCAGGGTCATCGGCATGCCCAGACTCTTGAAGAACTGTGCGGTACGCGCAATGGTCTGCCCGGCAATTTCCGACGGAGCCTGGTTGGCAGCCAGTCCGAACACATTCACACCAAATTTCACGATGCGTTCCTGGGTACGTTCATTGAGCACGTGACGCATCCAGTGCGGTGTGATAATGGCCAGTCCCTCTCCGTGCGTAATGTCATAATATCCCGACAAGGCATGCTCAATGCCATGCATGGGCCAGAGAGAGCCGCCGGTACCGAGGGCCAGCAGCCCGTTGCAGCCAAAGGTGCAGGCATACATGATTTCGGCACGTGCTTCGTAATCGTCCGGTTTCTCCAGTGCAATCGGAGCATATTTCATCAAGGTCTTTACCAGCGTTTCACAGAAACCGTCGGCCACGGAATTGGAAGCATGAGTGAAATACTGTTCCATCACATGATTGATGGCATCGGCCACCCCTGCTGCCGTGTGCTTGGCATTGACCGTGAAGGTATAGGTAGGGTCAAGGAAAGAGCAGGCCGGAAACAGATGCGGGTCGATATAGGCCACCTTGTCGTTGGTCTCTGTGCGGGAGATAACTCCTCCGGCATCGTACTCACTGCCCGTAGCGGCCAGGGTAAGGATGTCCACAATAGGCAGTGCAGCCAGCGTAGGAGCCTTACCGATAATCAGGTCCCAGGTCTCGCCGTCGTATTTGGCACCTCCGGCAATGGCTTTCGAACAGTCGAGTACCGAACCGCCGCCCACAGAAAGAATCACGTCAATCTGCTGTTCCTTGCAGATGCGTACGCCTTCCACTACACTGGTAGAGTATTTGGGGTTCGGCTCGATGCCACCCAGTTCAAAGATTTCAAAGTCTTTCAACAGTTCTTTCACGCGGTCGTACAGGCCGATACGCTTGATGCTTCCGCCACCGTATGTCAACAAGATGCGACGTCCGAACGGGCGCATCACCTCTGGCAGTCCAGCCACTACATCCCGGCCAAAAATCAGACGGGTCGGGGTTTGATAGTCAAAGTTCTTCATTGTTTCTTTTTGTCATTTTAATTATGGATGTGGCAAAAATAAGCAAAAGAAGCCACAAACAATGATACAAATTACCGATGTTTC
>NZ_DBEXBB010000271.1:0-9884 GCF_048170425.1 Phocaeicola sp. | reverse complement strand
TGAAATCATTATTAGGGATTATGCTTTCCCTGAGTATTCTGCAATCTTGTCAGAATGATGAAATAAATGTCATCCAAAATGAAGTGAATAAAAATGGCATTACATTCATGTCACTCATAGATGACGCCAATAATTCGCGTGCATACGATACATCCTGGGAGACAAACGATGTCATCGGAATTTTCATGCTCGCCAGTGAAAATAAAAATGTATTGGAAACAAACGTACCCTATGTGACATCAAAAGGAGACGGCTATTTTATCAGTCAGAACCAGCCCATGTATTATCCTGAAAATAGTAGCACTGTTGATTTCATTGCATATTACCCGTATAATAAAAATACAGATGATTACACTAATTATACTATCAACCTCAGTGATCAGACTAAACAAAATGCTATTGACCTGATGACAGCTGTAAACCTGACAGGACGTGACCAGACTTCTCCACAAGGTAATCTACAGTTCAAGCACCTGCTGGCCAAATTGGTATTAAACCTGAAATCTACTTCTGGAAATTCACTGAAAGGTATCAAAGCCTCTATCAGCGGGCTTAAAGTAGAAGGCACGGCCAACCTGTCCAATGGTTCAATCACTCCTTCTGGTGAAGCAAGTGCTTTCTCCTTATATATAAATGAAGAAGCTACCCAAGCGGAAGCTATCTTATTGCCACAAAGTCTGAGTGAAAGCGTAAAAATCAAACTGGAGTTCAACGGACAGAGTCAAGAAATTGATACCAAGCTTTCTGGAAGTATTGAACAAGGTAACAAATATACATACAATGTAAATATAAATTACCAAGGAGGAGAAATTACAACTGATCCGCAAGCCCAATACACAAAATGGGCAGAAACACCATTAATTACTGAATCTCAATTAGCCAGACCTAATATCAAATACATTATTCATTACACTGGAGAAACTTATCAGAACAGTACGCTCAACGGAATCGAAATCCGTAATTACAGCATGCTGTATGATACGGATTTGAAAATGGCTTATTGGGTGGCATATCCATTATGCTCATGGTATTTAGGAGATAGCGGACGTACCGACGCATGGGGATATGATGATAAATTAGCAGAAAACCTACAACCCAATTTATTGAAAGGCATCTCCGGATATGACCGGGGACATCAAATTCCCAGCGGCGACCGGACACGTTCAAACTCAATCAACAGCCAAACCTTTTATTACACCAATATGACTCCTCAAATAGGACAAAAAATGAATCAAGCTATTTGGGCTGACCTAGAAAGTGCTGTAAGAGGATGGAGTAGCGGTACAGATACATTGTACGTAGTAACTGGAGCCATGCCTACCACAGCAACGGACAAAACTATTAAATATGCGAAAGATAATGACGGGAAAAACATGGCTGTTCCCAAATACTACTTTAAAGCATTGGCGCGAAAAATAAACGAACAGTTCCAGACAGTAGCCTACAAACTGGATAACATATCCTACAGCCACAGAGATTACAATGTAGGAATCCTATCCGTTAAGGAACTGGAAGAAATAACGGGATTCACATTCTTTCCTGACAAGCCTGAAATCACTGAAAGCATTAAAAGCCAAAAAACAAGCTGGAAATAAAATAATCATGTTCACAAAAAATAAATTAGTATGAAAATCTCGAATCTATTGTACACTGGGGCATTGTCAACCCTAGCTCTAATGAGCTGTACAAACAACGACGACCACAGTGACTGGTACGGAAGCGAAGGCATCGTTTTCACCACAACTATTCAGTCTAGAATTTCAGATAATGTCTGGAATGCAAACGACGAAGTAGGTATCTACATGACGAACGCAGGAAGCGGAATTGAAGCTGCAACTGCACAAAACAAGAAGTACCTGGCACAGACCAACGGTACATTAACTGCTGCTCCGGGCAATGGTATCTATCTTCCGGAAAGCGGAAACGTAGACTTCATTGCATATTATCCTTACACAACAAGTGTGAACGGAAATAAGATTGCAGTTAATGTGTCTGACCAGAGCAATCCGGCTGCAATTGACTTGATTTATTCAAACGGGACTAAAGGAATAGCAGCTACTACTGCTACTACCATTAGTCTGGGATTCACACACCAACTGACTCAACTAACCCTGAATGTGACCAAAGACGAAACAATTGAAACTCTTAACGGACTAGGCGTAATCATGAAGGGAGTCAGTACGGAAGGTGAATTTAATCTTGCTGACGGAACCCTGACTGCTACTACAGGCACCAACAGCAAAGATGTAGCAATGTACATAAACGCACAAGGAACTACAGCTACAGCCATCATATTCCCAACAGCTGCAAGCACTGATCAAACGTCAATTAACCTAACTTTTAACCTTAACGGCCAATCATTCACTCATACAATCAGTGACATGAGCATCTTTGAAAAAGGAACCAATGTAAGTTTCGATGCAAAATTGTCTATCAACAATGGGAAACCGGTAGTTAGTGTAGGTAATGCAACGATTGATAACTGGACAGACAAACCGGGTGGAGATATTAACGTTGACTTCGACGGTGGAACCCAGCCAGGTGGAGAAACTGTAGCATTAGATGCTCCTTTTGCAACTGGTTTGGATGGATTTACAATAGAAAACAAAGAATTACCTTCAGAACTAAGTTGGATATGGCAACACGATTCTAAATATCAATATGTAAAAGCAAGTGCATATAAAAACCAATCATATGCTTCTGAAAGCTGGCTTATTTCTCCTGAAATAGATTTAACAGCTGCAACAAGTGCAATCCTAACATTTGAACATGCCATTAATAAGGGTAATGTAGCGAATATTAAAAATGAACAAGTTGTAAATATCACCAAAGATAATGGCGCTACTTGGACAGCATTAACAGATTTGACATATCCAGAAGGTACAAGCTGGGATTTTGTATCATCTGGTAATATTGACTTATCTGCCTATGCTGGCTCTAAAGTGAAAATTGCATTCCAATACAAGAGCACAACATCGTCTTCTGCAACTTGGGAAATAAAGAATGTAAAAGTTGTAGCCAATGGAGAAGGTGGTGGAACAGTTACACCTGAACCAGATCCAGAACCGGGAACAGGAAGTAATCTGTTAACTAACCCTGGATTTGAAGATTGGACAAGCACATTGCCTACCGCATGGGACAATGCTACATATAATACAGGAGAAATTGCAAAAGAAACTAGTATCAAACATGGTGGAAATAATTCACTGAGACAAACTTCGTCCAGTAGCACAAATAAGATTCAACAAGAAGTTAATGTAACACCTGGAAAAAAATATCGTCTTTCTTATTGGTATTTAGACAATGATGACAAAGCAAGAACTCGCTGCTGGTTTTCATACAACAACGGAAGCCCAAGTACAGGAATGCAACCCAATGATTATTCCACAGACAATCCTGAATGGCAACAAGTTGTAGTTGAAATTACAGTTCCAGAAGGAGCAACTATATTACGTTTTGAAGCACGTACATATAGAGAAAGTACAACTCAAGTAGGTGGATATATCTACTATGACGACATGGAAATGGTTGAAATCCAGTAATAAATCATTATTAACACACTAAAAAGAGAACATGAAAAAGCTCTATAAAACTTTTTCATGTTCTCTTTCAACCCTTATAAAATAACACTAAACTAACAATTATTTTTTATGAAACACAAATTACTGTTCTTCATGGCATTCTTCCTTCCTTGCCTTGTCTTTGCACAAGAAAATGTAAGCGTGAAAGGAAGTGTGATCGGAGCAGTAAGCAATGACCCTGTTCCAGGCGTAATTGTGACGGTGACAGAACTGAACCGTCAAGTTACAACCGACGCGGATGGAAATTTCACCATCCGAAATATTCAACCGGGAACTTACGTCATTCAGCTTAACTCCGTAATGATTACGCCCAAGAGTGTCTCCATTGAAGTAGAAAACTTAGGCGTAACTGAGCTAAAACCTATCCGAGTAACCGAACTTAACGCAAATGAGGATGTATCCATGATTGGTATCATCGATGCAGGTATGGTGGACGATGACGTAGAAACTTCCGGACAGGATGTCAGTTCTACCGTAATTCTATCAAATGATATTTTCCTGAACAAAGCTGCCTATCAGCTTTCACCCGTACGCTTCTCTCCACGTGGATATAACAGCACGCAGGAAGTGAAATACATCAATGGGGTGGAATTCAACGACCAAAACAGAGGAGTGTTCAACTATGCGGCAGTAGGAGCGCTGAATGACATGACACGCAACGGTGATGTGACTAACTTCACAGCTCCCTCATCTTTTACTTTTGGAGAGTTGGGAGGTACGGAAAACATCAACATGCGTGCCAGCAACTACACCCCTGGAGGAAAGTTAACCTTAAGTTATACAAACCGGAACTATTATCTCCGCGGTATGTTTACCTACTCTACCGGATTGAAGGACAACGGATGGGCATTCACTACCTCTATCGGCGGACGCTATTCGAATGAAGGTAACATCGACGGAACTTTCTATAAGAATATTTCTTTTGCCTTCTCTGCTGAAAAGCAATGGAAAGGAGGAGAGCACAGCCTGTCAATGGTGGCTTTTGTGTCACCCGTACAGCGTGGTCAGCAGGGCAGTTCCTACCGTGAAGTGTATGAACTGACCGGGAATTATCTCTACAACCCGAACTGGGGATATCAGAACGGAGAAAAAAGAAATGCAAAAGTGGTTACTGCTTTCGACCCGACCGCTATCATTTCACACATTTGGAAAATCAACGACAACATGACGCTGACCACAGGCGTAGGAGCACATTATGCCCGCTATGGGAATACCGCACTGAACTGGTACAATGCACCAGACCCTCGTCCGGACTACTATCGTTATCTGCCTTCGTACTTTGAAGATGAAATGGTACAATTAAGGTATAAAGAGTTATGGCGTACCAATCAGACGGGCTTTACACAAATCAACTGGGATGACCTTTATCTAGCCAACGCCAACAACATACGTAATGGTAATGGGGCTGCGGTCTACATGGTAGAAGAACGCCGCAGTGATTTGCTGGAAACTTCGTTCAACTCTACTCTGAATGCACGTATAAGCCGCCATTTCGACATCACAACTGGAATTGGCGCACGTTATACACAATCACGCCAGTTTAAAACAGTGGCCGACCTGCTAGGAGCAGAATATGTGCTGGATATTGACAAATTTGCAGAACAAGACTTCTCTGGTGATCCAGACAAGATTCAGAACGACTTAAATCGCCCGCAAAGAAAAGTATATGAAGATGGTATTTTTGGTTACAACTACAACCTGAACATTTATTCACTGAATGCCTGGGTAGTTAATCAGTATCATTCACGCTACTGGGATTATTACTACGGAATGAAACTTACCTATACGAGTTTCCAGCGTGATGGCAAAATGCGTAACGGACGTTATCCGGACAGTTCTTTTGGCAAAGGCATGCGCCATCAGTTTACAGACTTGATGGTAAAGGGAGGATTGACTTATAAGTTCAACGGACGCCACATGATTAATGCCAACATCAGCTACGGAAGTGAAGCTCCGCTACCCAACGAAGCATACGTATCACCACGCATCACAGACCGGACTATTGACGATATGAAGAGCGGACGTGTACTCTCTGCCGATATCAACTACATCTTCTCAACTCCTCGCCTGGCCGGACGTATTGGAGTATTCCAAACCAACTTCTACGACCAGATGGAGCGCAATAGTTACTATGATGGCATTGAAGGCACATTCATCAACCACGTGTTGTATGGAGTAAACCGCATCCACAGAGGAATCGAACTGGGAGCTACCTATAAACTGGATGACCACTGGAGTTTTGACCTGGCAGGAACCGTAGGCGAATATTATTACAGCAACAACCCAGACGGTATCAAAAACTCTGAAAACGGGAAAATTGTGGAAAGAGAACAAGTGTACATGAAGGATGTATATGTAGGTGGTATGCCACAAATCGCCGGAACATTTGGAATCCGTTACTTCATCAACTACTGGTTCTTGGGAGCCAACCTGAATGGATTTGCACGCAACTATATCGATGCGGCTCCTCTCCGTCGTCTGGCTTCAAGCTATACCCAAGTAACACCGTACAACCAGTATTATGATGCCTTCAAGCAACTGACCACACAAGAACGTTTCCCGGCAGCCTATACATTAGACCTGTCTATCGGAAAGATTTTCTACTTGCCAGGAAGACAGTCTATCAACTTCAATCTTTCTCTGAACAACGTATTAAACAAGAAAGATATCTGCACAGGCGGATACGAACAGGGACGATTTGACCTTGAACATCCGGAACGCTTCGGAGGAAAATACTACTACATGCAGGGCATCAACTGCTTCCTGAATGTCAGCTACCGTTTTTAATCATTAACCCACATAAAATTCAGAATATATGAAACTATTTAAAAATATCAGTCTGCCACTCATTGCCTCACTCGCCCTTTTTGCTTGTGAACGAGACTATGATGCTCCTCTTTTGACAGAACCTGAATATACAGGTCCGGCAGCCAACATCACCATTTCAGAATTACGTACACAAACTGCAGCGGCAACAGAAGATGCTCCTATCATTATCACACAAGACCAGGTACTAAAGGCCGTTATCACAGGTAACGATGAATCGGGAAATATTTTCAAGAAAATCTACCTGCAGGATGAAACAGGTGCCATTGAAATGGAAGTGGACCAAAGCAGTGTGTACAACTATTATCCGGTAGGACAGACAGTATATGTAAATCTGAACGGATTGAGTATTTCCGTATATGGTGACGAACAGCAATTAGGACATCCCGAAGGATATTTGTATCGTACGCCGTGGGAGGATTTCGAAAAACATGTCAGCAAAGACGGATGGGCCAATCCGGAAAATGCAAAGCCTATCGTAATTGATGATATCAGTACAGTCAATACGGCCCCAGACAATTATAAATTCAAATTAGTGCAATTTACTGGAGTAACCTTCCAAAACGGTGGAAAGGGTATCTTTGCTCCAGAAAGTGGTTATGGCGAAGAAAACATCACCGACAGCCATGGAAATACCATCATGATTCGTACTAGTAACTATGCTAGCTTTGCAGGAAACAAGCTTCCTGAAGGAAAAGGAAACGTAACGGGTATCTTGGGACGATTCAGAGGTACATGGCAGCTTACTTTGCGCACAGCCAATGACGTGAGTGACTTTACAGGAAGCAATGGAGAAGGTGGAAATGAAGGTGGAGAAACTCCAAGTGGTGAAACCGTTTTATTCCAAGAATCTTTTGGAACTCCTGTAAAAAATGGAAATTATTGGCCATATTTAAGCGATTACACTGGATTTGATAACCCTGCCAGCATGTTTGAAAATAAATCTGAAGAACAAGCATCCGTACGTATTGTAAGCAACCTCACCAACATCTGGTTCCCTGGAACAAAAGATGTAGCAATTGCAATTAATAACATCAATGCACAAGGAAATACATCAGCTACTTTAGAATATCAAGTAGGAGCAAATGTATACAATACAGGAGAGAAACAAGATTTAAAGACTCTGAGAGTAAAATGTAATGGACAAGAGTTAACCATTCCTAGTAAAGAAGTAACTGGCGATGCCAAACAAGGAAATACGCCTTTCAAAATGACGATTGAAAATGTGACAATATCCGACAATACAACTTTAGAGTTTTATTGTACTGCTTCAGAAAACACTTATGGCTTACGCTTATACAGCGTCAAGCTTTATGTACCAGGAAGTGGCAACACCAGCGGTAGTGGAAATACAACCATCGAACCCACCCCCAGCAACTAATGACTAGATCAAACAATTAAAGTTATGAATAAACGATTGCTTATTTTCACTTTGTTCATCACTTGCGTATATGCCACCAGTCTGTTTTCACAAGACAGACTGGGTGTCTATGCAGCTGCATTCTATAATTTAGAGAACCTTTGGGATACAGTGGACGATCCCAACAACAAGGGTGACGATGATTTCACTCCAGAAGGAAAGTATGAATGGACTCAGACTAAATATGAACAAAAACTACAGAATATTGCCAAGGTAATCTCACAATTGGGAAGAGACTATTGCCCGGCAGGCCCCGCTATTATCGGCATCTCAGAAGTGGAAAACCGGAAAGTATTGGAGGACTTGACAAAAACCTCCCCCATCAACGGAATGGGATATGAAATTGTACATTTCGAATCACCCGACCACAGAGGTATTGACGTAGCCGCCCTTTACAATCCCAAATTGTTCAAACTGATTGATGCCAGAACTTATCCTTTCAATAAGCCGGATATGCCAAACTATAAAACCCGTGATATTTTGCTGGTAAGCGGCATACTGGCTGGAGAACCCTTCCATCTGATTGTAAACCACTGGCCCTCGCGCTACGGCGGTTCTGCTTCTTCTCCGCTGAGAGAATTTGCAGCCAGCATCGTGAAACATATTGGCGATTCTATCCACGCACAGAATCCGGAGGCAAAGGTTCTCATTGTAGGAGACTTGAACGATAACCCGTTCAACAAGAGTTGTAGCGAGGTACTTGGGGCTAAAAAGGACATCAAGGAAGTCAAACCTGATGGATATTACAATGCTACTTGGAAGTTATACGACCAAGGTATAGGTTCTCTCTGCTACCAGAACCAATGGAATTTATTCGACCAGCAGATTGTATCGGGCAACCTGATTGGCAAAGATCGCAGTACATTGAAATTCTGGAAGAGCGAAGTGTTCAACCGTCCATTCCTGCTCCAAAAGGAAGGAAAGTACAAAGGGTATCCACTCCGCACATTCTCGGGCACCACATTCCAAAATGGATTCAGCGACCACTTGCCTACCCTAACCTATTTTGTCAAAGTAATGAAATAAGAGAAACTACATTTCTTCATAAGAAAGCCGTTCCGCGAACATAATCGGAACGGCTTTCTTATTTCATTTAAAGTCTCTTTGAATATCCTTTAACTACTACGTAGTAATTCCTCTATTACTCCGTAATAACAGACCGACCACTACGTAGTAATTCGATCATTACCCCGTAGTAAAATATCCTCCAAATCATTCGGCACATAGATCTTACCGCTAAACTGCGAAGCGGCTTCTGCTGTATAACGTACCTTGCGGGTGGCCAGTGTCTTGTCTTCCGTGTGATACAGCAACAGATTCTTCACTCCAAGCTGAGCCGCTAACCGTCCGGCATCCAATGCCGTGCTATGGTGCTTCTCGTAGGGTTTGAAGCATTCACGGTCTTCATACAGACAGAACGCCTCACACAGCAGCCAGTCGGCTCCTTCCACATACGTCCGGTTACATGCATTGTAAGGTTCATCACCCAGACAAACCAGCGATTGTCCATCAGGAAGACACATACGGAAACCAAACTGTTTCTCCTTTGTAGAAGCTATGTCAAAGCATTCCACTTCCAGCCCAATAGCCTGAAATTTCTCTCCGCTCTTCACCTCACACAACAGAATCTCTTTTCCTAAGCATGCCACAATCTTTTTGGGTAAAGTCATCCGGCAAATCCAGTCGAGCACCTGTACCACCTTATCATGCCCATATATGTACAGCTTACCCTGATACGCTCCTTTCTGAATAGCCTGGCCCACGGTGCGAATCATCCATATTACACCCAGTATATGGTCAGTATGTGCATGCGTCACAAACATCTCATGAATTCCCGACAACGGAATATGCGCCTTCTGCAACTGTGACAAAATGCCGTTTCCCCCTCCCGCATCCACCAAAAAGTATTTATCCTCCCGACACAATGCGAAACAGGTATTGTAGCACGCTACGGTGGCCGCATTTCCCGTACCTAACATAATCAGCTTCATCGAATTTTCCATACAATGTATCCTTTAAAACAAAGGGCAAAGATACGAATTTTCTACTTTTATTTT
>NZ_DBEXBB010000270.1:0-13175 GCF_048170425.1 Phocaeicola sp. | reverse complement strand
TTGATATAAGTCAATTGTATGGAATTTTTCTTACTTTTGCACCTGAAAATTTTAAAGATAATCTATACGAAAATGAATCCAGCTTTGCCTGCTACTAGAAAGCAGAAAATTTTGAGAGAGACCAAAGATTATTTAATGATTGCTTTGGGTATGATTATGTATGGTATTGGATGGACCGTGTTTCTGTTGCCAAGTGATATTCCTTCGGGAGCGGTGCCGGGTATTGCATCTATCGTTTATTGGGGCACAGGTTTTCCTGTACAATATACTTATCTGATTATAAATTTTCTCCTTCTTCTTCTTGCTTTGAAGATTCTAGGGTTGAAATTCTGTCTGAAGACCATATTTGCCGTCTTTACGTTGACGTTTATATTGGGTGTAATTCAGAAGTTTGTTACAGGAGAACTGATTCATGATCAGCCTTTTATGTCGTGTGTGCTGGGAGCTTCTTTCTGTGGAGCTGGTATTGGAGTCGCATTCTCTGCCAATGGAAGTACGGGAGGTACCGATATTATTGCAGCTATTATCAATAAGTATCGTGACATTACGTTGGGAAGGGTTATCTTGATTTGTGACGTGATTATTATTTCTTCAAGTTATTTGGTATTGCATAATTGGGAAAAAGTGGTTTATGGATATGTGGTGCTTTTTATATCCAGTTTTGTATTAGACCAGGTAGTAAACAGTGCCCGTCAGTCTGTGCAGTTCTTTATCATATCCAGTAAATATGAGGAAATAGGTGCTCGTATCAATAAAGACTTGCATCGTGGAGTCACGTTTATTGATGGGGTAGGCTGCTATACGCATAACGGAGTGAAAATGATGTTTGTACTGGCTAAGAAAAGAGAGTCCAACACTATTTTCCGTTTGATTAAAGACATCGATCCCAAGGCTTTTGTTTCGCAGAGTGCTGTTATTGGTGTGTTTGGCGAAGGTTTCGATCGCATCAAGGTCAAATAAGTATTTTATAAACAGAATGATATGATGACAAATATAGAAGTAGCCAAGATTATGGTTTCCAGGATGAAATGTCTTTTAAGTCGGGAGCAGATTCATGAACTGGCCGATATATTGATTTGCCGAAAATTTAAGAAAGGTGAACGTATACTGGATGAAGGTGATGTTTGTCGTTCCATGCTTTATCTGGAAAAGGGGCTGACACGTCAATTCTATTTTAAATATGATAAAGATTTGACTGAACATATCGCTTATGAAGGAGGAGTAGTCATTTGTCTGGAAAGTTATTTGAAGGAAGAACCTACCCGTCTGATGATTGAAACCTTGGAACCTACCATTGCATGGGATATTCCTAAGGATAAAATAGAACAACTTGCTTTGAAAGATGCAGAAATCGGTGCTTTTTACCGTAAACTTTTTGAGGCCTCTCTGATAGAATCTCAGGTAAAGGCTGATACGTTGCGTTTTGAGCCGGCGCATGAACGTTATAATAAACTGCTTCAGTTGCATCCCGAAATCCTGAAGCGTGCTCCTTTGGTCTATATTGCTTCTTTGTTGCAAATGACACCGGAAACCCTGAGCCGTGTGCGTTCTGCAAGTCTGAACGGATAAGTAAATCTTTTATTGCATATAAAATAAGGAGTAGTTTTGTTTAGAACAAAACCACTCCTGCTTCAATAACCATTTTCTTGTCATAAGCTTGATTACCTTTATACGTCCGGGTCCATCCGTACCCGCCGGCAAGGATAAGGCCGAATTTTTTTGTCAAGCTATATTCCAGACTTATTCGTGGCTCGATAGCATATAAACGGACTGGATAGCCGTGGTGCTTGTTTTCCAGAGATTCGATGTGATAATATCCAAGGTCGGCGCTGAGGTCTAATTTGTCAGTCAGACTGTGATACACGCCTGCACGATAGAACCCTGTGACGGAAAGCTTATTGTCTACGCCCAGATAGTATGCACCTGTACCGATTTGCGTATAAGTATATTTGTTCTTGAACCGGATAGACAGGCTGGCTTTATTGGCGTTACCTCCGGATATAATCATTTGCACGCGGGTTTGTGGCTTCAGGTTGATGCAGCCAATCTGATGGGCCGTACTGTCTGTACTTACATTGACAATTCCAATCTGATAACCTTTGGAACTGTTTTTAGTATTGACATTTCCTACTCCTAACTGTACTCCTCTGTTATTGACGCTGTAGTTGAGCAATGCGGTTTGTATCCCTTTGTTTTCTACACTCACATTTCCAAGCCCGGCCATTTGCCATCCTTGGTTAGACTTTCCGCTTACGTTCAATAGAGAGGTTAACTGTACACCCCTGGAGGAGTTCCCGGAAACATTCATCAATCCTCCAATAATGAGTCCAGCTTGTACGTCTTTGTTTACGTTGGCCAGGCCAGATATAGCCAGTCCTCTGGTATCTTCACTTACATTGACCAAACCGGCAATTCCTACGCCCTTAATGTCTCCTCCGGAAATATTTCCCAAGCCGGCAATGGATAGACCGTATGCGGAAGTACCTGTGACATTTGTCAGACCAGAAAGGATGAATCCGCATGCTCTTTTACCAGTTACGTTGGCAATACCGGAGATTTGCACACCCGTGGACTTCAGGCCGGATACATTGGTGAATCCGGAAAGCTGCATGCCATACGAATTATAATGTTGAAGACTGGAAATCAAATTGATGCCCAACCCGTTTAGACAAGGATAATTGCTAAACAAACCGAGGTTTACGTAAGTTCTAGGTGGAAACTTCTTTTTATTGGTAATATTCATTGAAACGTTCGGTCCTTTTTTCAGAGCAGGAGCTTGTTTCGTTTCTTGTGCAGATAAATGCGTTCCTGCCAGGATACTCCCTAGCAGGAACGCGGATATGAATGTTCGTTTCATGATGTTACTTGACTTCTTGGTATAAGAAACGCTTGATGCTTTTCTTAGGTGTCTTCTCAAATTCTTCAGGATAAATCTTGATGCGTGTTATCTGGGAATAGGCAGGAAGTTCTGCATTCAAGGCTATACGGTTTTCCTCCATGATTCTTTCAATATCTGCATCTGACAACCCTTGCTGGTATGCTTCTTCAAAGTCCGGATAAATAAGTGCGGCCAATTTGTTGTCACTTTGTTGGATGACAATGTTTTCGCATACATACGGGAGGTTACTTATCTTCTCTTCAATTTCCTCAGGATAAATATTTTGTCCGGAAGGTCCTAGCAGCATGTTCTTGCTTCGTCCCTTGATGGTGACATTTCCTTCCTTATCCATAACCCCCAAGTCGCCCGTGTGCAGCCAGCCTTCTGCGTCGATGGCTTGCGCGGTTGCTTCAGGATTTTTGTAATATCCCAGCATCACATTCTCTCCTCTTGCAAGAATTTCTCCTACAATGTGCTGGGGGTCAGGACTATCTATCTTTATTTCCATGCGTGGGGCAGCTTTTCCGCAAGAGCCCGGTTTGTAGCGCAGCCAGTCTTCATAGCTGATAATCGGGCCGCATTCAGTCATTCCATACCCTACTGTATACGGGAAATCCAGACTTCTGAGTAATTTTTCTACGTCTTGATTGAAAGCGGCGCCTCCAATAATAATTTCATAGAAATTTCCACCGAAAGCCTGTACCATGTGTTCACGTACGGCTTCCTTAATTTTATCATTAATCAGAGGAACTTTCAGCAGAAGTTTCATTTTCAGTGTCTCCAGTTTAGGCAACACGTTCTTTTTGATAATCTTCTCAATGATAAGTGGAACAGAAATCACAATGTGGGGCTTCACTTCCGAGAATGCCTGGAAAATAATCTTAGGACTTGGCATACGGGTGAGGAAGTACACATGACAGCCAGCACAGAATTCATAGATAAATTCAAAGGCCAGCCCGTACATGTGTGCCATGGGCAAGATGGAAATTACTTTATTCCCAGGCTGTAAGGTTAAAACCTCAAACGCGAATTGTGTATTTGACCACAAGCTGCGATAAGGAAGCATTACTCCCTTGGAGAAGCTGGTCGTTCCAGAAGTATAGTTGATAAGTGCCAGTTCTTCCGGAGTATCTTTTCGGTAGCTGACGTGCTCTTTCCGGAAATTGCGTGGAAATTTCTTTCCAAACATTTCGTTCAAGTGCTCGCGGGCATATTCCAGCTGTTTGCTTCGGCATACCAGCAGGGTAAAGTCGGTCATCAGAATGATACCTTCCAGATTAGGCATTTCGGCTTCGTTCAGCGATTCCCATACCACATCTCCTACAAAGAGAAGACGAGCATCGGAATGATTGACGATATTGTGTACATTGTCTGCCTTGAATTCATGAAGAATAGGAACTGCTACCGCACCGTAAGTCAGAATAGCCAGAAAGGCGACTCCCCAGTGTGAACTGTTGCGTCCGCACAAAGCTACCTTATCGCCTGGCTTAATACCGCTTTCTTCCAGAAGAATATGTAGTTTTTCTATTTTACGTGCTACATCCTTATATTGTAGCGTAGCACCTTTATAGTCTGTCAGGGCATCCAGGTCCCAGTTTTTTTTAATACTGTTCTCGATGAAGGCCAGAAAACTTTTTTCCATATAACTGTATTTATAGTTTGCACAAAGTTATGCTATTTGTGCAAAGATACCTTTTTGTTTTAAGTTTCCAAACAAAATAAATTAAAACTATTTACGTTTGAAAGCTATCGGTCCTGTTTCGGTTGATTATTTTACTTTTAGTTTAAAAATCTTTCCACCGTATGCAGGCAGTTCCGTGCAAGTGGGGCTTTCGGGGGTGAAACAGATTTTCTCTGTTTTCCCGGTGAGCAGGTCTTTAGCATTGCACTGGGCTGATGGAGCCATTTTGAAATACTCAAATGCATGGGCTGGTACATTAACTGCCACCTGACTTGCCGTATCACTGAAGTTTACCATAATAAAGAGTACTTCCTGACCGTATTTGCGCAGGAAGGCATACTGCTTGTGTTCGTTCATCTGCCATCCGTTCAGGTTCACATACATCAGGTCGAAGAATTCACCTTTGCTGATAGCCTGTTCTTTCTGGCAGATATGCAGGATGGTTTCGTAAGTTTTACGCAACTCCTTTTCCTTTTCATTGAGCAGATGTGTATTCCAGCGTCCGCGGTTGCTCCAGCGGTAAATGCTGTCTACGTTCCAGTAGTCGAAGATGGTAGTTCGTCCGTCTTGTCCGCTGAAACCCTCGCAATCCATTCCTTTTTCGCCTAATTCCTGTCCGAAATAAACCATGACCGGATTGCTTCGCAGACAGGACGATACGATGAATGCAGGAACAGCCTTGAAAGGATTTCCAGCAAAGAAGTCGGATGCGATACGCTGTTCGTCGTGGTTTTCCAGGAAATTCAGCATGTGTTCCTGAATATCGTCTACACTTTGCCAGCAGTGGGTGATTCCGGTGGCTGAACCATATCCGCAAGTAATGTTTCTTAGCGTGTCATAAAGTCCTACCTTGTCGTATAAGTAGTCGAAATGTCCGTTGTAAATATAGTTACGGTATTCATTCGGGTTGTACACTTCGGCAATAAAGATAATTTGCGGGAATACAGCCTTGATGCGGGGAATGACCCATCCCCAGAATTCGCAAGGCACCATTTCGGCCATGTCACAACGGAAGCCGTCAATACCTTTTCCAGCCCAGTAGCTCAGTATGTCTTCCATTTTCTTCCAGGTATCCGGAACCGGGTCGAAATGTCCTCCGGTGTGATGCAGGTAATCTACCCCATAATTCAGCTTGATGGTTTCATACCAGTCGTTCCGGTTGGGCCATGCATCAAAGCGGTCGTTTCCGGTGGCTTTAGCCGGCATTTCTTCGTAATTCCCCTGTTCCGGATCATAAAGGTCAATTTCGCCTGCTAACTTTTGTCCCGGTATATAGTAGAAATTGTTTTGTGGATTGAAATCCTGAGAGCAGTCATCCTCCTCACCCAAATCCTTTACACCAGTCGGTTTGGCTAGAGAGTGGTACTGACGTGCCACATGGTTAGGAACAAAATCCATGATGACCTTCAGTCCGCATTCATGGCTGCGTGTAACCAAATGTTCGAATTCCTCCATACGCTTGTCTACATGCTCGGCCAAGTCAGGGTCTATGTCATAATAATCGCGGATGGCATACGGAGAGCCTGCTTTCCCTTTCACAATGGAAGGATGGTTTTTAGAAATGCCGTATGCGGTGTAATCAGTTTGTGAGGCATGTGCCAGCAGTCCGGTGTACCAGATGTGCGTAGCGCCTAATTTTTTTATTTCGTGTAAGGCCTGTTTGGTAAAATCATTCATCTTTCCACATCCGTTTTCTTCAAGGCTGCCATTTGGACGGCAGGTCTTGTTCTGGTTACCAAACAAGCGGGTAAAAACTTGGTATATGATAATCTTTTCTGTTGTTTCCATAATGTTTGAATAATTTTAAAAACGAAAAAAGCACGAATTATACTTTCGCACGGATAAAAAAGAGAATCCGTCTGCTTTGTATAATTCGTGCCTTGTCAGACTCATGGCCTGATTATGCTATTCCGTGTGCATTAGCGTCTTTGTTGATTTTCTTAATCAATCCTTGCAATACTGCACCCGGACCACATTCTGTGAAGTCATCAGCTCCGTCGGCAATCATCTGCTGTACTGTTTGTGTCCAGCGTACAGAAGCGGTAAGCTGTGCTACCAGGTTCTTCTTGATTTCAGCCGGGTCAGTGTGTGGAAGCGCATCCACATTCTGATAAATCGGACATTTCGGTGTGTGGAATTCAGTAGCGTTGATAGCAGCTTCCAGTTCCACCTTGGCAGGGTCCATTAGCGGAGAGTGGAATGCACCACCTACTTTCAGCGGGAGGGCACGTTTGGCACCTGCAGCTTTCATCAGTTCGCAAGCCTTGTTAATACCTTCAATGCTACCAGAAATGACAATCTGTCCCGGGCAGTTGTAGTTGGCTGCTACACAAACCTTTCCTTCAGCGGCAACTGAAGCACAGATTTCTTCTACTTTTTCGTCGGGCAATGCGATGATGGCAGCCATGGTAGACGGCTGGGCTTCGCATGCCTTCTGCATAGCCATGGCACGTGCATACACCAGTTTCAATCCGTCCTCGAATGACAATGCGCCGGCAGCTACCAGAGCTGAAAATTCACCCAAAGAGTGTCCGGCTGTCATTTCCGGCTGGAAAGCGTCGCCCATGCACAGTGCAGAAATGACAGAGTGCAGGAATACGGCTGGCTGTGTTACTTTAGTCTGACGCAAGTCTTCGTCAGTACCTTCGAACATGATGTCTGTAATACGGTAACCTAAAATATCATTGGCTTTCTCGAATAATTCTTTAGCGAGCGGAGAGTTTTCGTACAAGTCTTTTCCCATACCTACGAATTGTGCTCCTTGTCCAGGAAATACAAATGCTTTCATAATGATTACTTGTTTATAAGTTATTGTCTGCAAAGGTAATGATTCTTTTGAGATATTACTCATTTTTGTCGAAAATGTGCATTGCGACAGGAGAGTGGAAGTGATTTAACGGTCCGTGTCCGTCTCCTATACGAATGTCTTTTCCAGATTCAATACCTTTATATACATATTGTTTGGCTTTTTCCACGGCCACGGACATGGGTTCTCCCAATGCCAGGAAAGTGGCAATAGCGGAAGACAAGGTACACCCGGTTCCGTGTGTGTTCCGGCTGTTTACTTTCGGGGCAGTAAATAAATGAGGAATTTCTTCCGTGCTCGTTTGAAGCACATCACACATTTGTCCTCCGTCCAGATGCCCTCCCTTGATAAGTACTCCTTTACATCCCAGTTTCAACATTTTTTTTGCTTGGTACTTCATGTCTTCTACGCTGTTGATTTTTTGTCCAGCCAAGATTTCTGCTTCACTCAGATTGGGGGTGATAAGGCTGACTAAAGGTATAAGCCGGGAAGTAATGGCTTCTATGGCTTCGTCTTCCATCAACTTGCATCCGCTGGTCGATACCATAACCGGGTCGAATACCACGTATTCAGGATGATATTTGAGAATAGATTCTGCTATTACCTTTACAATTTCCGCATCATTGATCATTCCGATTTTCACAGCTTTCGGACGAATGTCGTCCATAACGGCCTCTATTTGTCCTTTAACGTAAGTAGGGGGAACAGGGTGAATGCCTTTTACTCCGAGCGTATTTTGTACGGTGATGGCGGTTATGGCACTGGCTGCGTATGCCCCCAATGCGGATATGGCTTTAATATCGGCTTGTATGCCCGCGCCACCGCTACAGTCGGATCCGGCAATGGTCAGGACGCATGGATAAGTTCTCATTTTCAATTGATAATTTTCTGCAAAGATAGGAAATATTCAAATTAATGAGTTAACTTTGCGAAGTTACCAAGAAAAGTTTGTTATGAATCCAATGAATAATCATGTGGTCATTATGGCCGGAGGCATAGGCAGTCGCTTTTGGCCGATGAGCAGTCCAGAAATGCCCAAGCAGTTTATTGATGTGCTGGGTTGCGGACGTACGCTCATTCAATTGACCGTCGATCGTTTTAAAGATGTATGTCTGCCGGAAAATGTATGGATTGTAACCTCGGCCAACTATGCGGAGATTGTGAAAGAGCAACTTCCGGAGGTTCCTGTTGATCATATTTTGTTGGAACCTTGCCGTCGTAATACGGCACCTTGTATTGCGTATGTGAGTTGGAAAATTAAGGCACGTAATCCGAAAGCAAATATTGTGGTGACACCGAGCGACCATATCGTAATGAATGTGCGGGAGTTTGGTCGTGTAGTCACATCTGCTATGAAGTTTACAGCCGATTCGGATGCCATTGTCACATTGGGTATGAAGGCCAACCGTCCGGAAACGGGTTATGGTTATATTGAAGCCGATTTGTCGATGGCTTGTCCTTCCAATAAGGAAATTTATCGGGTGGATGCTTTCCGCGAAAAACCGGATTTGGCTACGGCAGAACGCTACTTGCAGCGCAGCAATTATTTTTGGAATGCGGGAATTTTTGTATGGAATGTCAATACCATCGTCAATGCTATCCGTGTGTATCAGCCTGCTATGGCAAGAGTGTTCGAACGTCTTCTTCCTTATTATTATACTGATAAAGAACAGGAGATGGTGGATGAACTTTTTCCTTCGTGCGAAAATATCTCGGTAGACTATGCAGTGATGGAAAAAGCGGATGAAATTTATGTGTTCCCTGCTTCTTTTGGATGGAGTGATTTGGGTACATGGGGTTCACTTCACGAAAACTCCAGACGTGATGCGCATAACAATGTATGTATCGGTTCGAATATAAAGATGTATGAGTCGCGTAACTGCGTGGTGCATGCCACTCAGGAGAAGAAAGTCGTGGTGCAGGGACTTGACGGTTATATTGTGGCTGAAAAGGACAATACCTTGCTGGTTTGCCGCCTGACGGAAGAGCAGCGGATTAAGGAGTTTTCTGCCGAATAAGACGCGACGTATAGAAGTATATAAACCATAAAGCAGAAAGGGACAGTTCGTTTCATTACGGCTGTCCCTTTCTGCTTTATGGTTTACACAAGTTTTTGCTTTTATTTGATAGCTGCCAGTGCGGCGTCATAGTCCGGTTCCTCAACGATTTCCGGTACCAGTTGCGTATAGATAACCTTTCCTTCCGGGTTCAGAACAACCACCGCACGAGCCAGTAGCCCGCATAAAGGACCGTCAGTCATCAGCACTCCATAATCTTTTCCGAAAGTAGAAGTATAGCGGAAGTCAGACAACGGAATGACGCGTTCAATTCCTTCTGCCGTACAGAAGCGGCCTTGTGCGAACGGAAGGTCCTTTGAAATGGCCAGTACCAGTGTATTTTCCATTCCGGCTGCCAGCTTGTTGAACTTACGTACAGAAGCAGCGCATACTCCGGTATCCATGCTAGGGAAAATATTTAACACCACAAATTTTCCTTTGGCGTCAGCTAAAGAAAAAGTGCTCAAATCACCTTTTACCAGTGAAAAATCGGGAGCCTGTGCTCCTTTTTGTATAAACTCTCCGGCCAGTGCCACGGGAGTTCCTTGAAATAAAGTTGTAGCCATAATGATTCTATTTTTGAATATTCGTTATAAATATAACAATAAAAACCATAAAATGTTTTTGTGGATAGTAGCTCAGAGAGTTTTTTTCGTTTACTTTGCATTCGCTAATTTATAGATAAGTAAAATTGATGGAACGAAAACTGAAAGACTATGCAGTTCTGATGTTAAAAGGAATGGGAATGGGGGCTGCCGATGTAGTGCCCGGAGTATCAGGAGGAACCATTGCCTTTATTGTAGGTATCTATGACGAACTGATTAATTCGATTAAAAGTGTTAATCTGGAAAGCCTGAAACTTTTCTTCTCAGGGAAATGGGCGACTTTCTGGAAGAAAATCAATGGTAATTTCTTGTTTTTCCTGCTGGCAGGTATCGGTATCAGCGTATTTTCATTGGCCAAACTGATTACGTGGCTGTTGGTGAACCAGCCAATATTGGTATGGTCGTTTTTCTTCGGACTGGTACTGGCATCTACCTGGTTTGTGTCGAAAGACATCAAGGAATGGAAGAGCTGGAAAACGTGGGTGGCTTTTGTCATTGGGGTAGTGGTAGCCTTTTATATTACCGTGGCAACTCCGGCCGAAACACCTTCTAATCTGCTTTTCATTTTTCTGTGTGGTGCCATAGCCATTTGTGCCATGATTCTTCCGGGTATTTCCGGTAGTTTTATTCTGGTATTGTTAGGCAAGTATTTTTTCATTATGGATGCAGTGAAAACACTTGATGTAGTGGTGATTGCGGTATTTGGAGCTGGTGCCTGCATCGGAATCACTTCTTTCTCACGTATCTTGTCGTATGCGTTGGCACATTTCCGCAACATCACGCTGGCGATACTGACCGGCTTTATGCTGGGCTCCCTGAATAAGGTTTGGCCTTGGAAAGAGGTGGTAGAGACATTTGTCGACAGTCACGGAGAAGTGAAGCCTTTGATAGAAACCAATATATTGCCTGATGCACATGTGCCGGAAGCGGTAGTGCTGATGGTGGCAGGATTTTTCTTAGTGTATTTTCTGGAGAAACTTTCGGCTAAAACACCGGTTAGTTAAGAACTGTTTGGGATATACGATGCCGCTGGAGAGATTTTGAGAGTTTTTTCAGCGGTATTTTTATGCGTAAGTGCATTTGATATGAAACGCAAGTACATTTTAGTTCAAACGCAAGTACATTTTAGTTCAAACGTAAGTGCATTTTCCTTCGAACGCACTTGCGTTTTACTTTAAACGCCAAAGTGTTTGAAAAGAAATGCCCTTGTGTTCTGAATCAAACACAAGGGCATTTCTATATGAATCTAAATGATTTAAAATCAGTTTGATAAAAGAGCAACTTTATCGCTTTACTTTTATTTGTTGATTTTACTCCATGTATCTTTCAATGATACGGTACGGTTGAATACCAGATGGTCAGGAGTAGAATCTTTGTCCACATTGAAGTAACCGATACGCTGGAATTGCAGATAATCAAGCGGTTTGGCATCGGCCAGGAATTTTTCTACGTAACATTCGTTCAGCACCTTTAATGAGTCCGGGTTGATCATTTCCTGCATGGCTTCCAGCGGAGAGCATCCTTTGGCTTCACGGATAGCTGCCATTTCATCACGCGGATTTTCTACCTTCCACAAGCGGTCGTACAAACGGACTTCTGCTTTCAGACAGTGGTTGCAGCTTACCCAGTGGAGCGTACCTTTCACCTTGCGGTTGGCTTCCGGCATACCGCTCTTGGTGTTCGGGTCGTATTCTGCATACACTTCCACCACATTTCCGTTTTCGTCTTTCTTACAGCCGGTGCATTTTACGATGTAGGCATTCTTCAGACGGACTTCCTGTCCCGGAGTCATACGGAAATATTTCTTCGGTGCATCTTCCATGAAGTCATCGCGTTCCATCCATAATTCACGGCTGAACTCAATGGTATGTGTGCCGGCGTTCAAATCTTCCGGATTGTTGATGGCTTCCATTTTTTCTACTTGTCCTTCCGGATAGTTGGTCAGAATCAGCTTTACCGGATTCAGCACGGCAGATACGCGGGTAGAACGTGCGTTCAAGTCTTCACGAACGGCACTTTCCAGCAAGGCAAAGTCGTTCAGTGCATCGTATGTGGTATACCCGATTTTGTCAACGAATTTACGGATGGATTCTGGTGAGTATCCGCGACGGCGGAAACCGCAGATGGTCGGCATACGCGGATCGTCCCATCCGTCTACCAGTCCTTCTTTTACCAACGTCAGCAGATTACGCTTGCTCATCAGTGTGTAGCTCAGGTTCAGTTTGTTGAACTCATACTGATGCGGGCGGTTGTCATCCAAGTCCTTTCCGTCTTTCACCCAGTCTACAAACAAGTCGTAAAGCGGACGGTGTACCACGAATTCCAGTGTACACAATGAATGTGTTACTCCTTCAAAGAAGTCGCTCTGTCCGTGGGCAAAGTCATACATCGGGTAAGCCTTCCATTTGTCGCCGGTACGGTGGTGAGGAGTTTTAACCACACGGTAGATAATCGGGTCGCGGAAGTGCATGTTCGGGTTGGCCATGTCAATCTTGGCACGCAGCACCATCTTGCCTTCTTCAATTTCTCCGGCATTCATTTTCTGGAACAGCTCCAGGCTTTCCTCAATCGGACGGTTGCGATAAGGGCTTTCCGTTCCCGGCTGGGTGGGTGTACCTTTCTGGGCTGCGATTTCTTCCGAGGTCTGTTCGTCTACATACGCTTTTCCTTCTTTGATAAGACGGATTGCAAAGTTCCACAATTGCTGGAAATAATCGGAAGCATAATATTCATTGCCCCACTGGAAGCCCAGCCACTGGATGTCTTCCTTGATGGCTTCTACATATTCTACGTCTTCTTTAGTCGGGTTTGTATCATCGAAACGCAGGTTACAGGTTCCTCCGTATCGCTGTGCGATTCCGAAGTCCAGACAAATGGCTTTTGCATGTCCGATGTGCAAGTATCCGTTAGGCTCTGGCGGGAAACGGGTCTGTATTCTTTCACCGTTTTTACCTTCCTGCAAGTCTTTCTCTACAATTTGCTCAATAAAATTCAGGCTTTTCTTTTCTGAATTTTCGGTTGTATTTATTTCTGTCATACGGAAACTTTTTGTTTTTTCTTTTAACTCTGCAAAAATAGTAAAAATAATCTCCCTGTGGATAAATGGAAAGAATATTTCTTTGGAAGTACATCCTTTTACTTAATTTTG
>NZ_DBEXBB010000269.1:0-2785 GCF_048170425.1 Phocaeicola sp. | reverse complement strand
GAGAACTGGAAGAACAAAGACAAGTCAAAATTCTTGTAAGAGAAGTTATTACTCCATCCACCATACCATGTTGGCAGTGTATTTCCGCAAATCACCGGTTTCAAGCTACCCTCATAAGGCGTACCATCCTCAAGCATCCATTTTGCTTTCGAGGCATGATTATACAGCACACGTTCTCCATTCTCTCCATAGAACACACGGAACCCGGTTTCCGGATCTACTCCACCTGTCGGTGTCAGATACAACTGACCGATAGACTTGCCAGGTACTGTGATATTTGTAATTTCCAATCCACTGGCATCACCTTTGATAATATTATCCAGACCGTTAGCCAGAGACACAACCTTATTACGAGTAGTCGTAATATTAAAACTTGTATTCCATTTGAATGCACCGTCACGCAAAATATCCGCAGAAATCGTCAACTCTATACCTGAGTTCGTCATCTTTCCGGCGTTGGTTGTCAGGATATTTCCAGGAAGACCTTTCGAAGGAGCCTGTGGCACATCCAGAATCAAGTCTGAAGATTTCGTATAGAAATAATCAAAATCAATATCGATACGATCAAGCACACGTGCACTGAAACCTACGTCATACTTTTCTGAAGATTCCCATTTCAAATTCGGGTCAGCAATCTTACTCAAACGATAACTTCCCTGAGAACCATAATAGTAAGGAGAATAATACGAACGTGAAGCGTAATCATCAATATTTGTATTACCTACTACACCATAGCTACCCTTGATCTTAAAGTCTTCAATCACATGCTTGAGCGGTTCAAAGAAAGCTTCTTCCGACACACGCCATGCCGCTGAAACACCTCCAAAGTTACCCCAGCGATTGTCCTTGCTCAATGCAGAAAGGCCATCACGACGGAAATTGATAGAGAACATGTATTTCGATGCAAAGTCATAGTTGATACGTCCAAAATACGAAACCATAGAGCTCTTGGAAATACTACCAGAAGCTGTGGCATTGGCAAAAGTTCCCTGGAAGTTCGTAAACTTATCATCCTGCAATTCTGTACGAGAAGCATCCCATTCATTGTAGCTGTTTTCAGTAGCTTCCATACCCACCAGGAAATTGAAATGATGACGATTAGCCGTAAAATCATACGTAGCCGTATTCGTCCAGGTCCAGATACTGCTATGCACTGCCGCATTGAACGCATATCCACCTTTATTTACTCCATCTCCATGATTAGGTGACCAGAAGCGAGAGTTTTCGATACGTGCATCGTCAATATTATACTGGGTTTTCAATGTAAGACCTTTCACAGGAGTAACTTCTGCAAAGAAGCTGCTCAAAATACGGTTTACATCCACGTTGGTCTTATTACCCAACTCCACCAATGCCACCGGATTCGAGAATGTATTCATTACCGCATTAGGTCCATAACCCAACACACCTAACGAATGATCATAAAAACCTTTGCCATTTTCATCATAGATAGGCATATTCGGAGAGTTAGCCAACGCCATACGCGGGAAACCACCTACTGCAAAGTTTGAACCGTTACGTGCCGCATCCACCTGCGCCGTAGAACTTACGTTCACGCTTGAGTTCATACCAATCTTCAGCCAGTCTGTCACGTTAGCCACAATGTTAGCCTTACCACCCAGACGTTTATAGTTATCGCCCACTACAATACCTTTCTGCGTATTGTAATTAGCCGACATATAATATTTCACTTTTTCCGTTCCACCACTTACTGCTACGGTCTGGTCTTGTGTAAACCCATTCTGAAAAATAGCGTCTGCCCAATTAGAGTCTACTCCCGGCATCAAGTTAAACGCCTTATCACCATAAGCAGGATTAGCGATGAATGTCTTATCCATAGCAGCCAGTTCTGCTGCAACATCTGTTCCGTATGCATTACGAACCGCCATGTTCTTGAAGTCTACATACTCCTGTGCATTCATCATATCAATAAACTTCGTCCGGTTAGAGAAACCGACAGAAGCATCATACGTTACTTTTGCTTTTCCGCTGCTTCCCTGCTTGGTAGTAATCAGCACGACCCCGTTTGCCGCACGTGAACCATACAAAGCTGCTGCTGCCGCATCCTTCAACACGTCAATAGAAAGAATATCGGCCGGATTAATGTCTGCCAGCGCATTGGCATTACCCAATCCTCCACCCAAATCACCCGACTGAATCGGCATTCCATCCACTACGTACAAAGGAGAAGTACCCGAAGTAATCGAGTTTACACCACGGATATGTACCACAGGAGCCTGACCTACTCCTCCTGAAGGAGTCGTTACATTCAAACCAGAGGCACGTCCCTGCATCATCTGGTCCAGACTTGTATTAGGCACGTCCTTTAAAGCATCATTGCGGATTGAAGCTACTGAAGCTGTCACCGTACGTGCGCTCTGCGTACCATACGCCACAACCACCACTTCTTCCAAAGCCTGCGCATCCGATTTCAACACTACGTTCACCACCGGTTTCACAGCAACTTCCTGACTCTGCAAACCAATAAAGGAAACCACTAAAGTTTTTGCCGAAGCCGGCACACCAGAAATTGTAAAGTTTCCATCAATGTCGGTCACTGTCCCTACAGTAGTACCTTTTACCAACACCGATGCGCCCACTACCGGCAATCCGTCTTCTTCCGACATCACATTACCGGTCACTTGAGAAACTTGGGCGTTTGACAGACCAATCCCTATCAGAAGAATGGCCATGAACAACGTCATTCTTTGTTTCATAAAATCTCTCTTTTAATTTAATTAAGTTAGTCTAATACATTTATCACAAACGGGACGCGAATGTAAGA
>NZ_DBEXBB010000268.1:0-6290 GCF_048170425.1 Phocaeicola sp. | reverse complement strand
TATATGCGTTATTTATTAATCAAACAACAAGAAACAATAAGACTATAATTACTATATGGAAAAAATAAGGTTAGTGAACAGTACCGAGATGGGAAAAGAAAATTCAAAAAGAATTTCCAGCAAACAGCTGGAAGCAAAAATTACAGCTTTCACCATTATATTGGCTGTAATCGTCATGAATATATTGTGGTGGACAGGTACCCAGTTCTTGGAGTTGAACAATAACCACAATATAACAGAAACTGCAAGACCTTTTAGCCAACAGGCCATGCAGCACAAATAACCCTTTTCAGGGAAAAAGGCAAAAAAGAAGTCCTGGCACCACAACTCAAAGTGCCAGGACTTCTTTTTTGTATTCTATTTACATCTACAGCAACAAAACGGTCAGTTCACGAGCTCCATGTGCTCCCATTACCAACGCCTGTTCAATATCTGCAGTTTTTGAAGGACCTGAAATGAAAACGCCGTAACCATACTCTCCTGTATCTATCTTCTGATAAGCCTCGTGCATGTTGTTTACCAGATTTTTCCGGTCAAGCAAAAGAATTAAAGCTTCAGAAATGAAGTACACCGCACGCTGTTCCACATCCTGCTGCACCCAGACAGCGCCGTTTTCACACACACCGATGCGTCCGTCCACCACAGCCAGGTCTGTGCCATCCAAATCAGCAGAAGCTTCCACATCGTCAGGATGAAAAGTGGCACAGGTAATATTCTTCAGATTGGAAGCAATACGTTTGGCATCCGGATACAATTTACGGACCAACGCATTGACATCTTCTCCTTCATTGACCGTCACCACACGCCCGCCGACTTCTGCCACAACCTTACAGAATTGCGCTACCTGATCAGCGTACGTAATTGCTCCTTGTTCCAATGCAGACAAGTCCGGCTTTTCATAACGCACTCGTGTATTACGACGTATGTTCTGCAATATATCTTCTCTACTACTCATAGCTTCCCTATTTTACTTTACCCTTTTTCCACATTTCATTAAAACTTTCCTTGGCAAACTGTGGCATTTCATGTTCTTTTCCCCAGTCATTCAATCCATTGTACACCAGTGAACGAGGGAAAGAATTCACCCACGATGCCCGTGCCAGAGCCAAATTAAATAAAGACGGATGTTCCATCAGTACCTTCATACCGCCCGACATGAGACGCTTGGACGAGCTGGCTACTCCCAAACCATCCATTTTTTGTCTCCAACGATAAATCTGGTCTGCCAAGTCCACTTTCGCCGGACACACATTCTGGCAAGAATAACACAAAGAGCAGGCTGACACATTATCATAATAGTGCAAAGGTGCTTTCAGCATTCCCAAGTTGATACCAATCGGACCCGGAATAAAATAAGTATAAGAATATCCGCCAGAACGACGATACACCGGACACGTATTCATACAAGCTCCGCAACGCAGACAGTTCAATGTCTTTACATGCTCCTGATCGGCTAGAATATTACTACGCCCGTTATCTACGATAATGATGTGAAGTTCACCTCCTTTGCGGGGTTTGCGATAATGCGAAGTATAGGTAGTGATGGGTTGTCCGGTACCAGAACGCGCCAGCAAGCGGGTAAATACACCCAGAGCCTCACGGTCGGGCACAATTTTTTCCAGCCCGAAAGCTGCAATCTGCAATTTAGGTTGCGAAGTACCCATATCTGCATTGCCTTCATTGGTACACACCACAAACTCACCTGTAGAAGCCACGACAAAATTAGCTCCTGTCATGGCGGCTTCTGCCTCAATAAACTTATGACGCAGATTCTTACGCGCTGCATGTGTCAAATAAGTCTGGTCATTGTTACCCGGCTCCGTACCCATCTCTTTCACGAACAGCTCACCGATTTCTTCCTTCCTTATATGGATAGCAGGTACCACGATGTGGCTGGGTTTCTTATGCATCAGCTGAAGGATTCTTTCTCCCAAATCGCTTTCCACCACATCGATTCCTTTCTCTATCAGGAACTCATTCAGTCCACATTCTTCTGCCAGCATCGATTTACTCTTGATAAAGCGATGCACATTGTGGCCATGCAGAATATTATAGATTATAGAACAATATTCATCGGCATCTTTTGCCCAATACACATGGGCTCCGTTTGCCTGTGCGTTCTTTTCAAACTCCTGCAGAAGTAAATCCAAGTGACTGTTACTGTACATCTTGATGGCAGAAGCCATGTCGCGCAACTGTTCCCATTCCGGTACTTCCCGACTAATCTTATCCCGTTTGGCACGTATCATCCACAAGGTCTGGTCATGCCATCCCGCCAGTTCCTTATTCTCCTGAAACTTTTCGGCGGCTTTTGAATGTTTTGTACTCATAATCCTGCAGCTAAAACTTCTACAATATGAATGGTTTTGATAGGCAACTTCTCTCTGGCAATTATCCCTGTCTGATGCATCAGACAGGAGCCATCGGCACCTACGATGTATTCTGCTCCCGTGTCTATATGACGTTTCACCTTGTCACGTCCCATTTGTCCGGATACGGCATGTTCTTCCACTGCAAACATACCTCCAAATCCACAACACTCATCCGGTCTTTCCGGCTCTACCACTTCAATGTCTTTCACCAAGGAAAGTAAATCACGAAGCTTATTATAATACGGGATATTCAATTCGCTCGGTGAAGAAAGGTGCATCAGGCGCACTCCATGGCAACTGTTCTGGATACTGACCTTATGAGGAAAAGAAGCCTGCAAGGAAGTAGGTTTCACTACGTCATGAATAAACTCACAAATATCATAAATTTTTTCTTCGCTGGCACAACGATGAGATTCCTTCGCCAGCAAATTACCATAATGGTCACGCACAAACACCACACAACTGGCCGACGGACCTACAATGTAATCATACTGTTCAAAAAGTCGGTCAAAACGACGGGCCAATTCTACAGACTCTTCCTCAAACCCCGCATTCGCCATCGGTTGTCCGCAACAGGTCTGGTCCAGCGGATAATCGACATCTACCCCCAGGCTTTTCAGCAACTTAAAAGAAGCCACTCCCACTTGCGGATAAACGGCATTGATATAACAGGGAATAAACAATCCTACTTTCATATCTAAATCAATTATTTCATACGAACAAAAATAAAAGGATTTCGTGGGATATGAAAATTTTCATTCATAATTCCTGTGTTTGACCATTCACCTTTCCAAACCAACAAGTACGAATACCGGTACTTTAATAGAATCTGAATTTAAAAATAATACATAATCAATCCCAATATGCGATGGTTGGTTACCGAATGAGTATTGACAACCCGTCCGTTTGCGAGATTGGCATCACCATACCAAGCGGTCGTTGGCACATACTCCAGTCCAATCTGCCAATGTGGAAGATTGTATGAAAAGGCCATATTGAATGAACAGAGCTGGTCAATATCCAATCCCATACCATATTGTTCGGTTGATACCAAGGCACGGCTACAACCCAGTTTTTTAGTATAGCCGGCAAACAGAGAAGCTTTCCAGCGATTTCCCACTGTCAGATTCAACCAGGATGTAGAATGGCGCATCGGAGTATATTCTTGCTCGCCTGTCACCGGGTCAATTCGTGAAATCCCATATCCCCCAATAAGGCGGTATGATCCAAACAAGAGGCCAGCAAAGTCTTGGCAGCCAAACGCCAGGAAGATGCCTGATATTGCAGATGCGCTTCACAAGAAAATGTAGTCATTCGTTCGTTCACTTTAAAACGTTGCTCAACTCCATTTCTATCTGTTACGGTAGATGAAGTACGAGGTTTGAGCGAAATCAAATGTACACCTGCTCCAGCCATCCAACGGTCGCCACGATAATCAGCCCCTAAGAAAAGTTCAGGCAAACAACTATTTTTCAAATAATTTTCACTACTTCTTTCCGGACCGGACGAAGTATACTGAAGTTGCCACAGGGCAGATGCCATAAAAGTAAACCTGCCAGTACGCCAGGAGAAGGCTATCTGAGGCTCACGATTAAAAGGCTGAAACGGAGCTCCGGTAGACAAATTTAAAACATCAGGAACCACATTGCCAAAAAGCGGATGCCATGTCTGCCCAATCAGCAGTCGGGCACGCTCCCAATCCAAAGCCACGTATGCCTGTCTAATCCGAAGCATGGTAGTACTGGCCGAAAAACCGCCAAAATCCATTTCCACCTTACCACTCGACCGAGCTTTTCCGATTTTCGGTCCTTGCATATCCACCCCCAGGCGCGTCGTAAAAGTATAAAAACTACCGTTAGGCGTTGCATTAATATCTTTCCCCTGACTGTCATAATCGTGATTTAACGGATAAAGGTAAAAGTTACCATCTACAGGAGCCTGATTTGCACGAGTATTGTAAAACAGGTCTCCACGGACAAAACCATAAAACTGGTAAGAGAAATTCTTTTTTTGAGCAACGGCCGAAAAAGAGCAAACTAATGCGACCCATAAAATCAATGTTTTTTTCATAGTAAGTTGATTTTGCTTATAGTTTCGTTTTCACACTTTAAATAGAAATAACCCACATTTTTCCACAAATCTCTTTATTTTCACATCATTTATTTACAATCAATAGCTTAAAACAGTCATTTCACGAATATATAAAAGTTTTTTGTTAAAGGAAATTATCCATAAAAAAATTGTTTGACGCCAATAAAAACTTATTGATAGTCCGACCTCTACGACAATATGCGCGCGCCCCGCGAATCACTTCGCAGGGCGCACCCAACTAATAACTAACTTCTTTTACTTTTGTGGTTTACGTAATTTCTATATGACTAACACTGCAAAGATAGGCGTTAAAAAACATTCCCGCAATACCTAAATATAGGTATTTTAGAATTAATCCAAATAACAGAGTATTTAAAGATTCATTTTCACCTCACTCAATTCTACCAGCTTATTTACGATGGCATAGATGGTCAATCCGGCAGCCGAATGAATCTGTAGTTTTCGGGTAATATTCCGGCGGTGCGTAATGACCGTATGCACAGAAATATACAGTTTTTCGGCAATTTCCTTATTAGTCATTCCTCTTACTACACAGCCCACTATTTCCTTTTCCCGCTGGCTCAATGAGTCCTGATCACTTTCTTCCTCTTCTGCCACATTCATCAACAGCGAAATCTTATGCGACAAAGAATCCATATCATCAAATAAACTGACCGAATCGTCGTATCCTTTCAGCTGATTGGCATCTACCATTGTATAAATCAATGATACAAACTTCATAGAAACCTCCGGATACTCCTGTTTGAAGGCTGTCACGTCAAACCAGCCTCCAAATTGAGGATTTATTATCAATATTTGTGGAATATGTGCCTCCATACAATGCTTCAGACCCTCTTCCGAAGAAATCTCGATTACCTGCACTGGTAAATCAGGCAGACGCCTCAACACGGACACAAGCCCAGTGCGAATAATCATCGACGTATCTGCCACTGCAATGTATACTGTTTCCTGTGGTTTCATTTTATCTCCTTTTCCAACTCCATAATTGCGGGTACAAAAATAAAATCTTCCACCCAGTTGTGCGAAGCCAAATCCTCCTCACAACTAAATATATCGAACAAGGTAGCATTCAACAACTGATTGTCCCCACCCGACGGATAATATTTGATAATGATGTTTTTCAGTTCGGTCAGTTTAGCATTTATCTGGTTATGATGACGGGCAAAAACCCCAATACTATAGTTATTCAACCGTTCTCCCTCTAACAAATGCTCCACATAAACAAACACTCTTTCATTCTCATATTCCATATGCTTACGCACTTCGTGCACATACTCATCAAAAAACTTCACAATCAGAAAAGCCACTTCATTCTCCGATGAACAATCAATCGCTTCTATTAGCTTCCGCCGGATAGTAGGCAACTGGAAATCCAGAAAATAAGAATGAGCTTTTTTCAAGTATTCCACCAAAGCTGGAATGGAAAGCCCGTCCAAATGATCGTGAATATGATTGCTCTCCTCACCGAGAAAATTGACAACTATCAGGAATGTATTGCAATCCACCTGGTTCATGTCGCACACTTCTTGCACAGACTTATCACCAAAACCCAGTGAAATACCAAAGCGGCTCATCACCTGCAGAAGGGCGTAATTCTCACAAATCAAGTCGCCCATCTTGTCCGTAGGCTTATACATTCGCGCAGCATTGTTACACATAAATATCGTATTCATAAATTACATTGCAAAATAAGAGAATCCTTTCAAGATCCACAATCACCATTTATAGGTATATTGCCTGAAAATTTCTACCATACAAAGATAAAGCAGGCACCATGTATTCGCCAGTCGAAAATACACAAAAATC
>NZ_DBEXBB010000267.1:0-12435 GCF_048170425.1 Phocaeicola sp. | reverse complement strand
ATTTTTAGGATTAACCTTTTCAGTCAGTCTGTATGCAGCTGATAAATATTCTAATCCGGTAATTGACTATAGTTTGCCAGACCCTTCCATCATAAAGGGCGAAGATGGGTATTTCTATCTTTATGCTACGGAAGACATACGTAATCTTCCTATTCACCGTTCTAAAGATTTGGTGAACTGGGAATTTGTGGGAACTGCTTTTACGGATACTACACGTCCGGATTTTGAACCGGAGGGAGGAATCTGGGCTCCTGACATAAATAAAATAGGAGATAAATATGTATTGTATTATTCCATGTCTGTCTGGGGAGGAGAATGGACCTGTGGTATTGGTTGTGCCGTGGCTGATCGTCCGGAAGGACCGTTTAAAGACTGTGGAATGATGTTTCGTAGCAATGGTATCAAAGTGCAGAATTCCATAGATCCTTTCTATATAGAAGAGGATGGGAGGAAATATCTGTTTTGGGGAAGTTTCAGGGGTATTTATGCTATCGAATTGAGTAAGGATGGATTGACAGTGAAGTCGGGTGCCACTCCAGTTCAGATTGCTGGAACTGCATACGAGGGAACGTATATTCACAAGCGTGGAGACTATTGTTATATGTTTACTTCGATTGGCAGCTGTTGTGAAGGGCTGAAAAGTACTTATACGACAGTTGTAGGGCGATCTAAACAGCTGATGGGGCCCTATGTGGATAAGAAAGGTAATCGCATGTTGGACAATCACCATGAGGTACTCATACATAAGAATGAATCTTTTGTAGGAACAGGACATAATTCGGAAATTGTATCTGATAATGCAGGTACAGATTGGCTCTTTTACCATGCTGTCAGTGTCGCTAATCCCGATGGCCGTGTATTGATGCTTGATAAGATTGACTGGATTGATGGTTGGCCGTCTGTGGAAGGTAACTCACCTTCTGTCAAGTCAGAAAAACCACGTTTTTAAGAAAGGAGATAATTATGACTACAGTCAGGTTGTTATTATTAACAGTTTTTGCTTCTTCAATTGTAGGTTGCGGATTTTCTGAAAAAAAAGTACAAGCGACTAATGAGTCAGAGGGCAAAGATATTTTGTTTGCAGATCCTACCATTATTCAGAACCAAGGGAAATACTATCTTACTGGTACAGGGAATAACGTTTCAGAAGGTTTTACTGTAATGGAATCTGTTGATTTAAAGAAATGGTATTTAAGCGATAATCCTTATATATTAAAGAAAAATGACCATACATTTGGTGAAACTGGCTTTTGGGCACCTCAGTGGTTTAGTTTTAATAATATGAATTATTTGACTTATACTGCAAACGAGCAAACCGTTTTGGCTAAGTCTTTGAATCTACTCGGACCTTTTAGACAAGATACGGTAAAACCTATTGATGCAAGTGAGAAAAACATAGATTCTTTCCTGTTTAAAGACGATGACGGTAAATGTTATCTATATCATGTCAGGTTCAATAAAGGAAACTATATTTGGGTATGTGAGTTTGATGTAGAGAAAGGTGAAATTATACCTGGGACATTAAAACAATGTCTTACTTGTACAGAGCCGTGGGAAAGTACGTCTAATTATGTGTCAGATCCTATCATGGAAGGTCCAAGTGTTATAAAAATAGATGGGGTATATTATTTGTTCTATTCTGCTAATCATTTTATGAATATTGATTATGCTGTAGGTTATGCCACTTCATCTTCTCCGCTTGGTCCTTGGAAAAAATATAAGAACAACCCTATACTTCATCGAAGTATTGTAGGAGAAAACGGCTCTGGTCACGGAGACATATTCAAGAATACCAAAGGGAATTATTATTACGTATATCATGTTCATAACTCGGATTCATGTGTTTCTCCCCGCAAAACACGTATAGTTCCTTTGAAAATGAAAAAGAACTCAGAAGGCATATATGATATATCAGTAAGTAAAAATGAAGTTATAAAACCATATCAATATTAAAGTTATGAAAATAAGAAGTTTGTTTAGTATAATGGCTTTATCTTTTGGAGTATCTTCCGTTCAAGCTATTAACTATAGTCCGGACAATGTCTCAGCCGAATTGTTGCTTAAGGTACCGGGAAATGATGCTGTTCATCACTCTTTGAAGTTTGAAAAAATACAAAACTCTGAGTACGATTATCAGCTTGTTGGTAACAAGAAACTTCCGTTAATGCTATATCAAAATATAGAAGGAAGCGATAACTGTAAAAGAATTACCATGCTAGTTGTAGCTTTAGAGGATGTTTATTTTAACTATGGTCAGTTGGTAAAAACTGCTTCCAGACATGATGATTGTTTGTTCTATATGCCAGGATTCTGGTATCGTCGTAATTTGCGCTCTCCAAAAGAGGCTCCTTCTTTCCATACATCTGATAGCTGGATAGTTAGGGAAGACAGGTTAAGTACTCCATTGACTGCTATTTATGACGAAAAAAGCGGGAAAAGTTTTTCTGTTGTACGTATAGATGAGTTTGACTCTGATGCTCTCACAACTCATAAAGAAGGTGAGGTTATTCTGTCTGGAAAAACATCTATCGGATATACCGGATTTGAGAATAAGGATGGAATATCTGCATTGTCGTTTGGGTATCCTTATAGGGAGGCTCCTAAAACATATATTCGTAAACTAACATTGGCTCCTTCTGTAGAGGCCTATCAGTTCCTGAAAAAAGGTGAAAGTATTACTTTGACATGGGAAGTGAGCGAACGTAATGTTAATGATTTCTCTGAATGTGTTAAGCAGATATGGGAGTATAGTTACGATTTGTATAAGCCTGAACCGGTAAACACCCCTTATTCTGATGAAAAGATGAAAGAGGTATTGAGTAATTTCTTTGTGGAAAGTTACGTTGATGATACTCCTACAAAATACTATTCAGGTGTAGAGTTGAGAACTGCTACATGCGAAAATCTAGATGTTGCCGAAGTCGGTTTTGTTGGACGTACATTACTTAATGCATTTAATGCCCTAGAATATGGTGAGAGTCAGAATCGTAAGGATCTGGTTGATAACGCAAATTCTATTTTTGATTCTTATTTACAGAATGGATTCTCGAGCAGAGGATTTTTTAATGAAGTGGTACACTTTAAGAGAAACTTTGTAGAGACAAACCTGAGTATTCGTCGTCAGTCAGAAGGGGTATATGCTGTGTTGTATTATTTGAATTATGAAAAGCAGCACGGACGCAAGCATCCGGAATGGGAGCAAAGATTAAAAACGATGCTTGATGCTTTCTTGAAATTACAGAATCCAGATGGAAGTTTTCCCCGTAAATTCAAGGATGATTTTTCTCTTGTAGATAAATCGGGAGGAAGTACACCTTCTGCCACTCTTCCTTTGGTGATGGGATATAAATATTTCAAGGATAAACGCTATCTGGAGGCTGCCAAACGTTCTGTGGGTTACCTGGAAAAAGAACTGATTTCGAAAGCTGATTATTTCTCTTCTACTTTGGATGCGAATTGTGAGGATAAGGAAGCGTCTTTGTATGCTTCTACAGCTGCGTATTATTTGGCTTTGGCAACGAAAGGACAGGAACGTGCACATTATGCGGAACTTGCTAAGAAAGCAGCTTATTTTGCACTCTCATGGTATTACACTTGGGATGTTCCGTTTGCAAAGGGACAGATGTTAGGCGATATAGGTCTGAAAACTCGTGGTTGGGGAAATGTTTCTGTAGAAAACAACCACATAGATGTGTTTATTTTTGATTTTGCAGATGTGCTTCATTGGCTGTCTAAAGAGTTTAATGAACCTCGTTTTACAGCATTTTCTGAAGTGATAAGTTCTTCCATGCGTCAGCTGCTGCCTCATGAAGGCCATTTGTGCGGAATCGCTAAAAAAGGGTTTTATCCTGAAGTAGTACAGCATACGAATTGGGACTATGGTAAAAATGGAAAAGGATATTATAACGATATTTTCGCTCCAGGTTGGGTGGTTGCTTCATTGTGGGAGCTCCTTTCACCCGGACGTGCTGAAAACTTCTTGAAATAATATTCATCTAAACGGAAATAGAAATTCCCCTTATCCCTGTTTTGAATGAAGGGATAAGGGGAATTTCATATATAATATCCTGAGATTATCTTACTTGGATTACCAAATAACGTGATACACTCCAGAATTCATTCGGGTTATTGATTTTCAAAGTCAACTGACCTTTGTCGTCTTTTACAAGTTCGTATGAACTCTGTGGATGAGTAGTCAGCAATTCAGCTCGTTTGGAGTAAAGTTTGATTTCTTTTTCCTTACGAATATCAATCCGGGTGAAGTAATCTTTGTTGAAGTCATTGTCTTTCAGTACGTCACCCTTCTTCAGAATCTTCTGGTCTTTCAACTCAGATTTGGTGCCGAATACATACCAAGCCGTATTGAGAGCTTTGTCTTGAGCTTCTACGGTCTTAGTCTTTGCTTCATTTTCTGCACTCAGTTCGTCTACGTTCTTATTCAAGTCCATAACAGCTTCATCCAATTCTGCAATACGGATATTCTTTGCAGCCAATTCTGCTTGCAGGGTTTCAATCTGCTGCTGCTTTGCAGCCAGTTCAGCAGTAAGGTTCTTTACAGCTTTTTTCAACTGGGCAGATTGGTATTTACTATTTTTCAGTTGCTCTTCTAATTTTGCAATCTGTTCGCGGTTTGATTTCAGTTTCTCGCTAATGAAACGGATATCATCTTTTATCTTATCGGCAGCCGACTGGCTTTCTAATGTACCTTCTTTCAAGTCTACACGGTTTTCAGCTTCGTTGATTTCGCGGAATCCTTCTTGAATTTCATTGAAGGCTCCCATGATTTCGTCCAGTTCTGTGTCGCGGTTAGAGAGTTCAAGCATCAGTGAATCGTTCTGGGCTTGTAAAGTGCTTTTGTTCTGGCCTGAATTATTACATGCTGTCAGCAGGGCAGCAGCACATAAAGCAGATAAAACAACCTTTCTCATAGTTTTTGAATTTAGAATTATAATTTAGTTATCTTTTCCTCCTAATATAATGACGATTTCTCCTCTTGGTTCAGTCTCTGTGAAGTGTGCAATTACTTCCTGAAGGGTTCCTCTGACGCTTTCTTCATGTATTTTAGAAATCTCCCGACATACGGAAACCGGGCGTTCGGCTCCAAAAACTTCCGCAAACTGGGTCAGCGTTTTAAGCAGGCGATAAGGAGACTCGTAGAAAATCATGGTACGGCTTTCGTCTTTCAGTGCATTCAGTCGTGTCATGCGACCTTTTTTTTGAGGAAGGAAGCCTTCAAAACAGAAACGTTCATCTGGAAGTCCTGATGAAACTAATGCCGGTACAAAGGCCGTAGCTCCAGGCAGGCATTGCACTTCTATGCCGTTTCTTACACATTCTCTTACCACAAGGAATCCGGGATCGGATATTCCAGGAGTGCCGGCATCTGAAATTAAGGCTACCGTTTGTCCTCCTTTTATACGGTTGACAATGCTTTCCACCGTCTGGTGCTCATTGAATTTATGGTGTGATTGCATTGCATTTTTGATTTCATAATGTTTTAAAAGGATACCCGATGTACGTGTATCTTCAGCTAAAATCAGGTCCGCTTCTTTCAATACGCGGATAGCTCGAAATGTCATGTCTTCCATGTTACCTACCGGAGTAGGTACGACATATAGTTTTCCCATACTTTGTACTTCATGTTATAATAGCAAAGGTAAAAAGTTTTCGTATTTACGTGTTCGATTTGTCAAACATTTAACAGAAGTTTTCTCTTTACATAGTGTTTTCGTCACTATTAATAAAAATGCGTCGATTTTTCGCGGATTTCGATTCGTCGTTGTAATTTTGCAATTGTTTTTATGTAATGAAAGAAAATATGGTAGTATATTCAGAAGATCATCGGGAGGAGACTTGCCGAAGAGGAAGGATTGAAGTAATATGTGGCTCTATGTTTTCCGGTAAAACGGAAGAGTTGATACGGCGTTTGCGTAGGGCTACTTTTGCCCATCAGCGGGTAGAGATATTCAAGCCGTCTATTGATACCCGTTATTCAGAGGAAGAAGTGGTGTCACATGATAATAACAGTATCAAATCAACCCCGATTGATTCTTCCGCCAGCATCCTTTTGTTTACTTCGGAGATAGACGTGGTAGGCATTGATGAAGCGCAGTTTTTTGATGATGGATTACCCGAAGTGTGTAATGAACTGGCTAATCGGGGCGTCCGTGTTATTATCGCAGGGCTTGATATGGATTTTAAGGGAGTTCCGTTTGGACCGATTCCTGCGTTGTGTGCCATTGCCGATGAGGTGACTAAAGTGCATGCCATTTGTGTGAAATGTGGTAACTTGGCTTATGTTTCGCATCGTACCGTGCTCAATGACAAAAGAGTGTTGTTGGGGGAAAAAGAAGAATATGAACCCTTATGCCGCTGCTGTTATCAGAAAGCTTTAAAAGAAGGCGTGTCTAAGTAGTTGATAATTAGTGGATGTTTAAATTTATTGAAAAAATATTCCAATAATATTTGGTAGTTATTATAAAAACATCTACCTTTGCACTCGCAATCGGGAAATAACCGATGCAACAAAGGATTGATTCGCTAGCTCAGCAGGTAGAGCACAACACTTTTAATGTTGGGGTCCTGGGTTCGAGCCCCAGGCGGATCACTCGGAAAAGCGATTATCTTTTAAAGATAATCGCTTTTTTTTATTGTTAAATATTTTGTGAGTCGGTAAAAATAAAAGGAGACATCAAGTAAATGATGTCTCCTTTTATTTTGTCTTTTTCAGGGAATACTGAATTACACGTTTGCACGTTTTTCCTGAATTCTGGCTTTCTTACCGGTAAGTGCACGCAAGTAGTACAATTTAGCGCGACGAACTTTACCAACTTTGTTGACAGTGATGCTGTCGATAGCCGGAGATTCCAATGGGAAGATACGTTCAACACCCACTGTTCCTGACATTTTACGTACAGTGAAACGTTTCTTTTCACCGTGACCTGAAATTTTGATAACAACACCGCGATACAACTGTACACGTTCCTTGCTACCTTCAACGATACGGTATGCTACTGTGATTGTGTCACCAGCTTTGAATGAAGGATGCTGTTTGCCAGTAGCAAATGCTTCTTCTGCAATTTTAATTAAATCCATGTTTTGTAATAAATTAAATTGTTTGATCGTTACAACGCAACATATCAAGTAACTCTTCTTTGACAGCGATTGCGCGAAAGCGGGGCAAAGGTAGTGTTTTTCTGCGAAGTAGCCAAATGTTTCCTGCGTATTTTATTAAAAAATGAGAAGTCTTATGGATAGCTTTTACCATTCTTTTGAGCATGTTCCTTTTTTCCGTATTTTTGGCTGCAAATAAACCTTGTTTTATGAATTATCTCAATGTTAGACTTGTAAAAAGTGCAGTTGCCGGCGTGTTGGCCGGGTGGCTGCTGGCCAGCTGTAGCTCAGGTTATTCGCTGGCAGGTGTGGAAGGCGGAAGGGTGGCCATTACTGATGTGTACGACCGTAAACCGGATGCCGAAGCGTTGAATATCTTGAAATCTTATCAGCAGAAAGTCGATAGTATTATGTCGCCGGTCATTGGACATTCGGCAAAGAACCTGACCGCATACCGTCCGGAATCTCCGTTGTCTAATCTGATGGCCGATGTACTTCGTCAGGCAGCGGTGCGGGCGATTGGCAAGCCGGCTGATGTCGCTGTCATGAATATGGGTGGTATCCGGAATGCAATGCCTGAAGGTGAAATTACCTTTGGAACGGTGTATGAAATTGCTCCCTTCGAGAATGCCTTGTGTGTGCTGACAATGGATGGGGCCACCTTGAAGGAGTTGTTCGGACAAATAGCTTCTGTACATGGAGAGGGCCTTAGTGGCGCCGCTTTGAAAATAGATGCTGAGGGAAATCTCTTGGAAGCGAAGGTGAATGGCCGGCAGATTGATGTAAAGAAAACCTATACAGTAGCTACCATTGATTATTTGGCTGAGGGAAATGATAAGATGGAAGCGTTCCGTCGGGCTTCTTCCAAAATATTCCCGAAAGATGCGTTGTTGCGCAACTTGTTGCTTGACTATGTAAAGCAGTGTGAGCAGAAAGGACAATTTGTGACTTCGCAGGTAGAAGGAAGAATAAAAGTGAGTGCGTCCAATTGAAAAATAGAAAAGAGATGAAAAAGATATATTGTTTATGTCTGGCGTGCCTGCTGGTGAGTGTGGTGGCCGCACAGTCGGTGAAAGAATTGTATATATTTCATACGAACGACATGCATAGTCGTATCGAACCCTTTGCCTCTTATTTCCCTGATACGCTACTAGCCGGAAAGGCGGGTGTGTTGCGTCGGGCGGCTTTTGTGAAAGAACAGCGCCGTGAGCACAAAGATATGTTGCTGTTCGATTCTGGTGATTTTTCTCAGGGAAGTCCTTATTATAATTTGTTTAAGGGAGAGGTAGAAATCAAGATGATGAATGAGATGGGGTATGATGCAGGTACGATTGGAAATCATGAGTTTGATTTTGGCCTGGACAATATGGCCCGCTTGTTCAAGATGGCTAATTTCCCGATTGTATGTGCCAATTATGATGTGGCAGGTACCGTGCTGGAAGGTTTGGTGAAGGAGTATACCGTCATTGAGCGCGATGGAATACGTATCGGTGTGTTTGGACTGGGACCGGAGCTTGACGGTCTGGTGGCGCATGCCAATTACGGGAATGTAAAATTTGAAGACCCTGTTTCTGAAGGCCAGCGTGTAGCCGACTTGCTGAAGGACCAGGAACATTGTGACTTGGTGATTTGCCTGTCGCATTTGGGATGGAAGGGTGAACCTTATTCGGATATAGAACTGATAGAGAATACTCGTAACATTGACATTGTATTAGGCGGACATTCTCATTCCTTCTTTGAAGGGCCGGAGTTTTATAAGAATCTTGACGGAATAGAGGTGCCTGTGCAGCAGATGGGAAAAAGTGCGGCATTTGTCGGGCGTATGGTTGTCAAGATGCAGAAAAATTAAAACAGATAGGGTAGAATGAAAAGACGGATTTTGTGGTGTATATTGTGTGCTTGTCTGGCCTCGACTAGTCTCTTTGCACAGGAGCCTGCGCTCTTGAGCCGGGTACACGACACGGAAGCCTGCCGGAAATGGGTAGACGGGCAGATGGAGAAGATGACGCTGAAACAGAAAGTGGGGCAGTTGTTCATTTATACTCTCCAGCCGGTGACAAACCAATACAGCAAGAATGTTTTGCGAAAGATGGTCGATGACTATGGAGTAGGAGGGCTGTTGTTTACCGGTGGAGAACTTCGGAAGCAGGTGCAGATGACCAACTATGCCCAGGCTCATGCGTCGGTGCCTTTGATGGTGACTTTTGATGGTGAGTGGGGACTGGGAATGCGGTTGAAAGATACCCCTTCTTTTCCCTACAATCGTGTGTTAGGATGTATACAGAATGATTCACTGCTTTATGAATATGGTAAGGAAGTGGCTCGTCAGTGTCGTTTGATAGGCGTACAGATTAATTTTGCGCCGGTAGCCGATGTGGATAACAATCCCAATAATCCGGTAATCAATTTCCGCTCTTTTGGCAGTGACCCGAAGAGGGTGGCCGAAAAAGTGGCAGCTTATGTAAAAGGATTGGAGGACAATGGCGTAATGGCGGTGTGTAAGCATTTTCCCGGGCATGGAGATACGGAAATTGATTCACACAATGCGTTGCCTGAATTGAATTTTGACCGGGCTCGTTTGGATAGCATAGAGTTATATCCGTTTAAGAAAGTCATTGAGGCAGGAATTGGCGGTGTGATGGTAGGGCATTTGTATGCTCCGAGTTTAGGCGACGGACCTGCTTCTATTTCGCAGGAGGTAATTATGCATACACTGGTTGATGAATTGCGCTTTCATGGACTGGTGGTGACGGATGCCCTGGAGATGAAAGGAATTGCCGGGCATGATGATGTGTGTGCCCGTGCCTTGATAGCAGGAAACGATATGGTTTTATCTCCTCGTAATTTGAAAAAAGAAATTGACGGTGTGATGTCGGCGCTTAAAAAAGGTCGTCTGTCGGAAGCAGATATCGACCGGAAATGCCGGAAGGTACTGTCTTTTAAATATGCGCTGGGACTTTCTTCCTGGGAAAAAGTGGAAGAAGAAGGACTTGCAGAAAAATTGGTGACGCCGGAGCTTCTGTCGCTTCAGCAGGAATTGTCAAAAGCAGCAGTGACAGTATTGAAGGATTCTTCGTCATTGGTCCCGCTTGATTTATCCGTATCGGGTACGGTACTGTTGAGCGTATCTCCTTCCTTGTCGGAAGCTTATCCGTTTTATCATCAGTTGAAGCAGACTTTCCCGGTCGGCTGGTTGCATGCGAATGTAGATTCATTGGATGTCGTGGAAGCACGTCTGCGTCCGACACAACGGGTATTGGTGGCTTTACATTCAGATAAGGTGGAGCCGTATGCGGCTTTACTGGAAAAGTTGGCAAAAGACAAGCCTTTAGCTTTGATTTGCTTTGGCGATATGAAGATGCTGGAAAAAATTCCGGAAGTGGTCCGCTATGCTTCTACTGTAGTACTGGCACATGCTGACGAGAAATTTGTACAGCGTTACGTGGCAGATTTGTTTTTGGGCAATGCGTATGCTGACGGTCGTTTGTCTATTCCGTTGGCTGGAGTGTTCAAGGCTGGTAATGGACTGACCATCGATCCGGAAGCTCCCCGTCAATACAGTCCGGAGGACTTGGGCATGGATGCGTCGATATTATCACGGATCGATAGTATTGCAGAAGAAGGTATCCGGCTGAAGGCTTATCCAGGATGCCATGTGATGATTCTGCGGGAAGGTCTTCCGGTTTACAACAAGTGTTTCGGTAACTATACCTATGCGGGAAAGGAACCTGTTAAGGAAAATAGCCTATATGATTTGGCTTCTTTGACTAAGGTAACAGCTACGCTGCTGGCAGTGATGAAACTTTATGATGAAGGAAAATTCGGATTGACTGACCGTGTATCCGATTATTTGCCTATATTGAAAAAAACAGATAAGTCGCGTATTACGGTGCGAGATTTACTTTTCCATGAATCTGGATTGCCAGCCTACTGGCCTTTCTATGAGGATGCGGTGGATATGAAGTCTTGCAAAGGAGGGCTGTTCCGTAAGAAAGCTGATAAGAATCACACGCTGAAACTGGCTGAGAATGTGTATGCCTGCAATGATTTCCGCTATAATCCGGAGTGGGTATCACTTACTCCATCGGTTGAATATCCGCTTCAAGTTGCAGACAGTTTGTTTCTGGGAAGTGATTTCAGTAAGAATATATTAGAGCAGATTGCAAAAGTTTCAGTGAAAGGAAAATCCTATCGTTACAGTTGCCTGAACTTTATGCTTTTGAAAGAAATGGTGGAAAAACTGGCAGGTGTGCCAATGGATGTGTACTTGGATAGCGTATTCTATACCCCGATGGGTTTGCGCCATACGGCCTTTTTGCCCTTGCGTAAATTCCCGAAGAAGCAGATTGTACCTTCTGTAGAGAATGATTTCCTTCGTGGAAGTAAGTTGCAAGGATTTGTGCAAGATGAGGCTGCCGCATTCATGGGAGGCGTGTCTGGAAATGCAGGCTTGTTCTCTACAGCGCAGGATGTAGCGAAAATTGCTCAGATGTGGCTGGACAAAGGAATCTGCGGTGACCGGAGATACCTCAGCCGGGCAACTTGTGAACTCTTTACTACGCTGAAGTCGCGTGACAGTCGGCGGGGCTTAGGTTTTGACAAACCCGATACGGAACATACGGACAACAGTCCTTGTACTCCTAAAGCACCAGCTTCCGTGTTTGGGCATACAGGTTTTACGGGAACCTGTGTGTGGGTGGATCCGGATAATGAACTGGTTTTTGTTTTCTTGAGTAACCGAACTTATCCTTCTGTCTATGAGCCTAATAATCTGGTTCGTTATAACATTCGCACTCGGATTCAGCAGGTGATGTATCAGTCTATCTTGCATTGATACTATTTAGACATGATATAAATTGGGTAGAAAATGCAAAGTGGATGTGACAATTGATTGGAAAAAGATTAACTTTGCATTATCAATTTAGGACTAATAATAACTTAACTTTTTTACTACAATGGCTTACGTAATTAGTGACGATTGTATCGCTTGCGGTACTTGTATCGATGAATGCCCGGTTGGCGCAATCTCAGAAGGTGATAAATATTCAATCAATCCGGACGCTTGCACAGAATGTGGAACTTGTGCTGACGTTTGTCCTTCTGAAGCAATTCACTTGGGATAATCGAATCGTCTGTATGACACACAATAAGGGAATTCTTTTCGGAGAGTTCCCTTATTTTTGTATGCTCGGCATGAGTATTAGCTAATGGGTGCAAGTCCCCAATGAGCCCTAATAGCGGGAATCATACAGCCAATAGCAAGGGTGTCCATCGCGAGGTGGAATCTGAAAGAAGCTGGCGGCAAATATCTGGTCTGACGGA
>NZ_DBEXBB010000266.1:0-5437 GCF_048170425.1 Phocaeicola sp. | reverse complement strand
TTTCTCTAACGGACAAAACCCACTTACGTGACCTGTTCGATAAGACTAATTTCAATGATGTCAAAGAACTCGATTGTCCCCTTTTTGAAGGACTATTTGATTAAATTTTTAACTCGTCCATTTTTATTGGACACTAATGATTTATATACTTAAATTAATTATAATGTTGACGACAGTAATACTAACAATTGTGGCTTTCCTGGTGGGAGGGACATTGTCGTATGGATTCTTTAAGTACGGCTTAAAGACAAAATATGACACAATTATCAAAGAAGCCGAAACTGAAGCTGAAGTAATCAAGAAGAACAAGCTTCTGGAAGTAAAAGAAAAATTTTTGAATAAAAAAGCAGATCTGGAGAAAGAAGTCGCCCAGCGCAATCAGAAAATCCAGCAAGCCGAAAATAAGTTAAAACAACGCGAAATGGTGCTCAACCAGAAGAATGAAGAGCTTCAGCGCAAACGCAATGAAACGGAAGCTATCAAAGAAAACCTGGATGCACAGCTGGTAATCATCGAAAAAAAGAAAGAAGAATTAGATAACCTTCAGGCACAGGAAAGAGAAAAACTGGAAACAATCTCGGGTCTGTCGGCTGAAGAAGCTAAAGAACGTCTGGTGGAATCACTGAAAGAGGAAGCGAAGACACAGGCACAATCTTACATCAACGACATCATGGACGATGCCAAGCTCACCGCAAACCGTGAAGCGAAACGTATCGTAATTCAGTCAATTCAGAGAGTAGCTACTGAAACTGCCATTGAAAACTCTGTCACTGTATTCCACATTGAATCGGATGAAATCAAAGGACGCATCATCGGACGTGAAGGACGTAATATCCGTGCATTGGAAGCTGCCACAGGTGTAGAAATTGTAGTAGATGATACGCCAGAAGCAATCGTGCTTTCAGCCTTTGACCCGGTACGCCGCGAAATTGCACGTCTGGCTTTGCACCAATTAGTAACTGACGGACGTATTCATCCGGCACGTATCGAAGAGGTGGTAGCAAAAGTACGCAAGCAAGTGGAAGACGAAATTATCGAAACAGGTAAACGTACCACAATCGACCTGGGTATCCATGGATTGCATCCTGAGCTGATTCGTATCATCGGTAAGATGAAATACCGTTCTTCATACGGCCAGAATCTTTTACAGCACGCACGTGAAACAGCCAACTTATGTGCAGTAATGGCTTCTGAGTTAGGTTTGAACCCGAAAAAAGCGAAACGTGCCGGACTGCTGCATGATATAGGTAAGGTGCCTGATGAAGAACCGGAATTGCCACACGCACTGTTAGGTATGAAATTGGCTGAAAAGTATAAAGAAAAAGCAGATATCTGCAATGCCATTGGCGCACACCATGACGAAGTGGAAATGACCAGCCTTCTAGCTCCTATCGTACAAGTATGTGACGCTATCTCTGGTGCACGTCCGGGAGCACGCCGGGAAATTGTAGAGGCTTACATCAAACGTCTGAATGACCTCGAACAATTGGCTATGTCTTATCCGGGTGTAACCAAGACTTACGCCATCCAGGCCGGACGTGAGTTGCGTGTCATTGTAGGCGCCGACAAGATTGACGACAAACAGACAGAAAGCTTGTCCACTGAAATCGCCAAGAAGATTCAGGACGAAATGACTTATCCGGGACAAGTTAAAATTACGGTTATCCGTGAAACCCGTGCTGTCAGCTTCGCAAAATAAATAATAAAAAAATCCGGAAATTCATTCCGGATTTTTTTATGTGCTATACCTTCAAATAGGGTGTCAACACTTTCTCCGCACACGCATACCCTTCCTCATACAAATCGGTCAGTTTCTTTATGTCCTTTTCAATACGATTCACTACCACTTTCTTTTCCGGCCGAATCGCTATAATACGTCCTTCATCCTCCAGTTTCTCTACCATCTCCAATTGTTCATTATATGCCGCACACCGTCGGCTAAGCAAAAGTCTCAGCCGCGGATAACGCCGATAAATAAACCGAGGAACCCGAATGTCTTTTTCGGTCTTACGATACCCTCTGTTACGAGTCAAAACCACTACATTTCTTTCATATCCTTGACTCATGGCCCGTAGGACAGGTATAGAATCAACAATTCCTCCGTCAAGCATAGGCCGTCCGTCTACATACGTAATCGGACAGACATACGGAAGACTGCTTGAAGCCTTGGCAATATCCACCAGTCTCCAGCCATCCCGGTTTTCTTTCTCTTCCAGATAACAAGCCCTTCCCGTCACACAATTAGTCGTTACCATCTCAAAGCGGGCAGGATTATTAAAATAGGCTTGAAAATCGTAAGGAAGAATCTTTGTGGGAAACAAATCATAAAGCAAATGCTGATCCAGAATACTATGCTGATACCAGAGATATTTCAACCCGATATAATTATATTCTGCCAGCATATCAATGTTACTAAACTTTGCCCGCCCTCGCTGATGAGACATATACGACAATCCGTTACAGGCTCCTGCTGACACACCTATCACATAAGGAAACTGTATGTGGTGATCCATCATGAAATCCAAGACTCCACAAGTAAACACCCCTCGCATACCTCCTCCTTCGAGAACCAATCCCGTTTTTTGCAAATCCAGATTCATACGACCTCAGTTTTTAAAGTAATCTTGGCAATTGCAAATATATGTTTTTCCATTACACCGCAGCCATTTTTTCTATTTTATTTACTACATTTGCAACATTATTTTCACAAACATTACATCAAAAAGAAATAACTATGTTTGATTCTCTTACTTATCAAAAACGTCGGAAAGCGCTGCGGGAAAAGATGAGCAACGGTATCATTCTTATTTTAGGAAACAATGAAGCACCGGCCAACTATCCCGACAACACATACAAGTTCAGACAGGACAGTTCTTTTGTCTATTTCTTCGGACATTCACACCCGGGTTATGCCGGCATCATCGACATAGATAATGACAAAGATTATTTCTTTGGCAACGACGTCGACATGGACGACATCATCTGGATGGGTCCTCAGCCTAGCGTAAAAGAACTGGCAGCACGGGTGGGAGTTGAAAAAAGCTATCCTTTCGACATGTTGAAAGAAATAGTAGGAAAGGCTATCGCTCAGCGAAGAAAAATACACTTCCTCCCTCCTTATCGCTATGACAACATGATGCTGCTGGAGGATTTGACAGGTATCCGGGCATCCATGACCAAGAAACATGCCTCTCTTGAACTGATTAAAGCGGTGGTCTCATTACGCTCCGTGAAAGAAGAATGCGAAATTGCAGAAATTGACAAGGCCTGCAATGTAGGATATGAAATGCATACAGCGGCCATGCGTCTCTGTAAACCAGGAGTATCCGAGCAATATATAGCTGGAGTGCTTGACGGCATTGCATCATCTTATGGACGAATGGTTTCATTTGCCACCATCCTCACACAAAACGGACAAACCCTGCATAACCACGACCACAGTCATATCCTGCAAGAAGGCAGACTGATGCTGACGGATGCAGGAGCCGAACTGATGAATTATTATTGTTCTGATCATACCCGTACAATTCCTGTAGGAGGAAAATTTACCTGTCGCCAACGTGACATCTACGGCATCGTACTTGCCTGCCACGACAAGGCATTGGAACTGGCACGTCCGGGAGTGACATACAAGTCGGTACACCTGGAAGTATGTAAGGTACTTACAGAAGGGCTGAAAGAACTGGGCTTAATGAAAGGAAATACCGACGAAGCAGTAGCTGCAGGTGCTCACGCCTTATTCCTGCCACACGGATTGGGACACATGATGGGACTGGACGTACACGATATGGAAGACTTAGGCCAGTGCTACGTGGGTTATGACGAAGAAGTGCAACCATCCACTCAGTTCGGACTGGCTTCGCTCCGTATGGGACGAAAACTCCAGAAAGGTTTTGTCATTACCGACGAACCGGGGTGCTACTTTATTCCTGCTCTGATTGATAAATGGAAGACAGAAAAGCTACACACTGATTTCTTGAACTTCGACGAAATTGAAAAGTACAAGGACTTCGGCGGTATCCGCCTGGAAGATGACATCCTGATTACCGAAAATGGTTCCAGATTCCTGGGCGAAAAACGTATCCCCATCACGTTTGATGAGGTAGAAGCCATCATGAATGAATAATCACGTATTTATTAACCCTATAACCATAAATATCAAAACAATGAACAAACTGATTTTAGTAGCTGTTGCAGGACTTTGCTTTGGTAACATCTATGCAAAAAATCCCAAGAAAGACAAAGCTGAAGAAGGATTCGTATTTACAACAGTAAAAGAAAACCCTATTACATCCATAAAGAACCAGAATCGTTCAAGCACATGCTGGTCATTTTCTAGCATTGGATTCTTAGAATCAGAACTGCTGCGTGAAGGTAAAGGAGAATTCGACCTTTCTGAAATGTTTGTAGTACACAAAACAATGGAAGACCGTGCAGTAAATTATGTGCGCTACCACGGAGACGCTTCTTTCTCACCGGGTGGAAGTTTTGAAGACATCGTATTCTGCTACAAAAATTATGGTATGGTTCCTCAGGACGTAATGCCGGGTATCGAATACGGAGACTCATTACCTAATCACAATGAGTTGGATGCGGTAGCTGAAGCATACGTACAGGCAATCGGAAAAGGCAAACAGAGCAAACTGAGTCCGGTATGGAAAAAAGGCGTAACAGCTATTTACAATACTTATTTAGGAGAATGCCCGAAAGAATTCACCTACAAAGGAAAAACTTACACCCCGAGAACATTTGCAGATGAAGTGCTTGGACTAGATATGAACAACTATGTATCACTAACTTCTTTCACTCATCATCCTTTTTATGAACCATTCAGCATTGAGGTACAAGACAACTGGCGCAATGCATTGTCTTACAACCTGCCTATCGATGAATTGATGGAAGTAATGGACAATGCCATCAACAATGGATATACTTTCGCATGGGGAGCTGACGTCAGCGAAGAAGGATTTACCCGTGATGGTGTAGCCGTATGCCCGAATGCAGAAAAAGGAGCCGAACTGACAGGTTCAGACATGGCACACTGGCTGGGACTCAGCAAGGCAGACAAACGCAAGGAGCTGACCAGCAAACCGCTTCCTGAAATTGAGGTGACTCAAGAAATGCGCCAGGTAGCATTCGACAACTGGGAAACTACCGATGACCACGGAATGCTTATCTATGGTATTGCTAAAGACCAGAATGGTAAAGAATACTACATGGTAAAAAACTCATGGGGATTAAGCGGTAAATACAAAGGTATCTGGTATGCATCTAAAGCTTTTGCCAAATACAAAACCATGAATATCTTGGTTCACAAGAAAGCAATCCCTGCACACATTGCAAAGAAATTAGGATTCTAAAATCCTATTATATAGACTAATTATAAATAAAAAGCGGCTCATTCACTAAATTTAAGATGGAAGGAGCAGCGTTTTTT
>NZ_DBEXBB010000265.1:0-5315 GCF_048170425.1 Phocaeicola sp. | reverse complement strand
ATTTTTAGGATTTCCCAAGAATGTTTTGTTTTTTTGCAGAAAAGCTATCCACTCATCCATGCACACCGAACGAAAAATTATCCACATTGATATGGACGCGTTCTATGCGTCGGTCGAACAGCGCGACCACCCGGAACTACGCGGCAAGCCCATCGCCGTAGGACATGCTGAAAAACGGGGAGTGGTAGCTGCCGCCAGCTATGAAGCCCGTAAGTTTGGCGTACGTTCGGCCATGTCTTCACAAAAAGCAAAAAAACTGTGCCCACAACTGATTTTTGTAGAAGGACGAATGGATGTTTACCAAAGTGTGTCGGCACAAATACATGAAATATTCCATGAATATACCGACCTCGTGGAGCCCATTTCATTGGACGAAGCTTTTCTTGATGTAACGGAGAACAAAAAGGGTATTTCTCTGGCTGTAGATATTGCCAAAGAAATTAAACAACGCATCTGGAAAGACCTTCATTTAATAGCCTCAGCAGGCATATCCTATAACAAATTCCTCGCCAAAATTGCCTCCGACTACAGAAAACCTGACGGACTTTGCACCATCCATCCCCACCAAGCAGATGAATTTATCCGCAGATTACCCATTGAAGCCTTCTGGGGAGTAGGTCCCATCACGGCCAAAAAGATGCATACCTTAGGTATTTATAACGGAGAGACACTACGTAAATGCTCGTTGGAAATGCTGCAACGGCAGTTCGGGAAAAACGGATTAATCTATTTCAATTTTGCCCGTGGCATGGACGACCGTCCGGTAAAAGCTGTACGCATTCGCAAATCTATCGGCTGTGAACATACATTGGAAAAAGACCTTTCGGCAGAAATGTCACTCATCATCGAGCTGTATCATGTGGCACGCGAACTCATCGACCGGCTAAAGGCCAAGGATTTCAAAGGAAATACCCTCACCCTGAAAGTGAAGTTCGACGATTTTTCTCAAATTACCCGTAGCGTAAGTGTGGAACGGCCGCTCCAACGCCTGGACGACGTTCTTCCACTGGCCAAACGGCTTCTGAAAGGAGTGGACTACAGTCAACATCCTATCCGTTTGCTGGGATTGTCCATATCCAACCCTAAAGAGAACTCCCCAGAAAAGGCACCCCATCCTTCACCAGTACAACTCGAACTAGATTTTGGAAAAGAGTAAAATTAAAAATCTGCAAGTATAGTTAATTATTGCTGTCCGATAAAAATTTTACATAGAATAAAATTAGGGCTGACTTCATTTGCGATGTCAGCCCATTTTATGTATTCGCAAAATGTTTATTGCTGTCCAATAAAAATTAATATTACTTTGTTATAGCTTCAGTAGCAAATCCATATGTCTTTCACATCGGAAACCTATGTTTTTCCTTTGGGAAATATAGGTTTCTGCTACTGAAAACATCATTTCCCAAGAAGTGTTTACTAGATTATGCCAATAGGATTATAAATTGTGAATGCAACTACTTATCAAGAAACCAGAATAGATACAAAAAGGGCGGTGAAACATCCATTCCACCGCCTCTTCGTTTATACTCAATTGCATATTAATGCGTATGTACAATCTCTGTAGGAGCCATCTCTGCATTACGCTTTTCTGTCTGCGTCACCACATTGCGTGCCAGCTCCATAAAGGCCATACCGGTCATGGAGTTTTCGTCTAAGGCAGCAGGTGTTCCTGCATCGCCACTCTCGCAGATGCTCTGTACGATAGGAATCTGTCCGAGTAAGGGTACATTCAACTCTTCTGCCAGACGCTTGGTTCCTTCCTTACCAAACAGGTAATATTTGTTTTCCGGAAGTTCAGCCGGAGTAAACCAGGCCATGTTTTCCACCAGACCGAGAATAGGCACATTTACTTTGTCGTTGGTGTACATGTTGATACCTTTACGCGCATCGGCCAATGCCACCTGCTGCGGCGTGCTGACAATCACGGTTCCCGTAATGGCCAGTGTCTGCAACAAAGTCAGGTGAATATCGCTGGTGCCCGGAGGAGTATCCAATACGAAATAATCCAAATCGCCCCAATTGGCATCTGCCACCAACTGTTTCAAAGCATTACTGGCCATACCTCCACGCCAGAGTGTAGCCTGATCTGGGTCTACAAAAAAACCAATGGAAAGCAACTTAATGCCGTATTTCTCTACCGGTACAATCAAATCGCGTCCGCCCACTTCTTCTGCATACGGACGGGCGTCTTCCACCTGAAACATCTTCGGCACAGAAGGACCGAAAATATCGGCATCCAACAAGCCTACTTTATAGCCCAACTTAGACAGAGCCACAGCCAAATTGGCGGCCACGGTAGACTTTCCTACTCCTCCCTTTCCAGAAGATACCGCAATCACATTCTTTACCTGCGGTAACATTTTGCCCGGTTCCGGACGAGCAGCCTGTTTGCTTTCAGTAGCAATCGTTACTTCTACCTCTTTCGATACATACGTATGGATTGCGGTTTCGGCCGACTTGACCACCGACTTCATAAACGGGTCGGTCGGTTTCTCAAAAATCAGCGAGAAACTCACCTTCATACCGTCAATGCGAAGATTGTCGGCCACCATCTCCGCTTCTACAATGTTTTTTCCGTTACCCGGATAACGCACCGTGGCCAGTGCGTCCATAATCAATTTCGGATAAAGTGTCATATCTTTTTTCAGTTTTGAATCATTTGCTTGTTTTCAGTCCGCTGCGCTTGCTTCGGTTATAGCTCCGGTAATCGTCCAGCTCAATCTCCACATCCGGTTCCTGCAATTCACCGTCCTGTGGCAGGTGGAACTGGATGTACTTGATATTCAGTCCGCGGTCCAGCCACTGCTGTTCGTAATAGGTACGGATACTGAGAATATCATCGTCCATACCGGAATGATACAAATCGTCTGTAATAAATTCTACCGGAAAATGATTGGTTTCAATCATGTACTTCGTATAGGTAAACATGAAATTACTGTCCGTCTTCAGGTGTACCAGTCCGTCCGGTACCAAGAAACGACGGTAACGGTTCATAAAATAGGTAGATGTCAGTCGCTTAGTCGCTTTTTTCATCTGAGGGTCCGAGAAAGTCAGCCAAATTTCACTCACCTCTCCCGGGGCAAAGAAACGGTCAATTATCTCAATGTTCGTCCGCAGGAAAGCCGCATTCTTCAATCCTTCATTCAATGCTTCCGTAGCTCCAGTCCACATACGTGCACCTTTTATATCTACTCCAATAAAGTTCTTGTCGGGATAGCGACGTGCCAGCCCCACGGTATATTCCCCACGTCCGCACCCCAGTTCGAGCACAATCGGATGGTCGTTTTTGAAGAAATCACGGTTCCAGTTGCCTCTCATCCCGAATGGCACATCATCCACCACCGAATACGGATATTCAAACACATGCGGATATTCCGCCATATCTGCGAATTTCGCTAATTTTCCTTTTCCCATACTTTTGTGAAACGTTTCCTTAAATCGGTGCAAAGGTAAAGTTTTTCAATGTAACACACAACTTTGACCCAAATTACCCTCCCAAAATGGAAACGGAAAAAGAAATTCGCGTTAATATAACAAAACTGGAATTATGAAAAAAAATATCTTTTGGATAATACTTTTTTTACTGGCAAACGGATGCACAAACGAACCAGCCGAAACCCAATACCCGACATCAGCCATTAAAGGCAGAGAAATAGGATGTTTCAAATCTCCCTCACGCAGCAGCCTTGATGAAGCGAACGAAACATTACCCACAGGAAGTACCATGACATTTTACAGTCAAGGAGGGATTCATGCCGATGAGCTTCTGTTCTCTTACAACGGGACAATCTGGGAAGGAGAGACTCACCCAAGATGGGAAGACGTACACCAAGAAGCCATTACGATGTCTTATTGCCCTCCCTTATACCGAAACCATCAGTCCTTTTATCAGGAAGGTACTTTATGCGACCAGCTTTATGCCCAAACTACCACCGCATACGGAAATGACATTTATTTATCTTTCCAGCACTTGTTTGCACGCATTATTTTTAATGTGTCTGACCAGCTTAACCTTTTGATCAACCAAATTGAATTTATCCCTTCTTCTTCTGTAATAAGTATCATACCTGAGTCTGGAGAAATATCCTGTCAAAACTCAACCACGTCTATACTTATGGAAAGAAACGAAAAAGGAACATACACTTTTCTAATTCCTCCCACCACCCTGTCTATCACGATACGCATTCATACCACCACAGGAGAAATTCATGAAAGCCTGCTGGACGAATATCCTTTTACTTCCGGCCACGAATATACTTGCCCCATAAAACGAGCAGGTGAAAATCCAGGTATTTCCACCGTAGAAGATTTTATAGCCTTCACCCATCTAATCAATGGAGAGAGCTATGGGAACAGAACCCTGGAGGAATTTGGCGAAAAGACAGGAGAAACCACCACTTATTACCTGCTAAACGACTTGACCTTCACTTCTGAAGAATCAGCCCAAATCAAAATGATTGGAATGTATGGAACAAGTAGTACCTCACAAAAAAGACTGTTCAATGATGTGTTCGATGGACAAGGACACAGCTTGAACTCCTTACAATATACCCATCCAACCAGCGGCTATTATTATTCCGGACTTTTCAGCGGAATATCCAGCAGTGCAACTATCAGAAATCTAATCATTAACCAAGCTGTCTACAATAATCCAGACGATACCAACAAATCATCATTCCTAGCTGGTATCAACAAAGGGAAAATAGAAAACTGCATCATACGCAATTGTGAAATTGAACAGATTGATGAAAAAAACGAATTTGGAAGCATTTCTTCCCGAAACGAAGGAAGTATCATAAATTGCCATATAGACAATATTAATCTAAAAATCAAGACGATTTATGGTAATGGTATTACACGCTACAATTACGAAGGGAAAATAATGAACTGTGCTGTTACCAATTGCAAATTCAATAAAGTACAATTGGGAGGAGGACTTATTTGTAACAGAACACGGAACGGAGATATACAAAATTGCTATATCGCAGGGAGTACAAGCAATACAAGCAAATGCAATGCCATCAGTCTGGTAGCAGAAGAATCAAACACGATTCGTTGCTGTTTCTATCCACAAGCCTATACGAAGGCTCCAGTTGGTACTAACTATACTAGTTCTCCTTCTGATTCCCTCATGAAATACGGTAGCCAACAGGCCATTACAGAAGATAATTTGTTTCAAGTCCTAAATCAATGGGCACTAGGTAACGGAGCCCAATTATACCCTGAATATTCCTTCTGCTTGTGGAAAAAAGGAGAAAGCTTGCCCGCCGTACTTGTATCCCCATAATTTTTCTAAAAATAAAAAGAAAGTATCC
>NZ_DBEXBB010000264.1:0-2562 GCF_048170425.1 Phocaeicola sp. | reverse complement strand
TGTCAAATTTATCACGTGATGCTTTTTATATTATGGTAGCTGATATGGAGAAGGTTTCTGCTTCCTCAGAAAAGTTTGTGTCTTATTTACCGCCGTTCCTCATTCGTCATGCGGATTTGTTTCGTTCTTTTATTCTTTCTGTACAGTTTACGGAGGTAGATAATCACTTGTCACATATTTTTGTATTTACTTATAAAGATTGACGAGGTTTATCTGAATCGTTTTTTTTCAAAGTGAGGACCAGCCTTGAGGTGAAAGTAAATTAGTGAAACCACTGTTAATGAAGCTCCAAACAAGTAGGCTATTTTGAAGGTGGCTATTTCGGCCAGATACCCTCCTGTAAGTATGCCTATACCTAATCCTACATCCCATGAAGTCAGGTAAGTGCTGGTAGCTGTGCCTCGTTGACTGTTAGGAGCCAAATTTACAAATAGGGTATTATAAGCTGGAAACATGGTACCAAATCCTATTCCCAACAACAATGAAACCAAGAAAAAAATGCCGGTTGTCAGCCCCAGGTTCCAGTAGACTAACCATCCGCATGCGGTCAGGGCGAAGTAGCATCCACTAACCAGATACAGTCCAGTTGCAATTACTTTGGTTATTAATCCTTTGTCGACAAGACGTCCGCTAAATAGTCGGCTTACAGCCATACCGACAGCCATCAACGTAAAAAAGAATCCTGTTTCTGTGGTGATACCTATTTCTTGTGCATACATGGCTACATAGTTGGTGGTCATACCATAAGGAATGGAAAGTAGTAACAGAGTGAATCCGGCAGGAAGTCCTTTTAATAGAATGAAGCGGTCGAGTGATATGGGAGTTCGCTTTACGGGAGTTTTGTAAGTCGTGCGAACGGTCCAGGCAGCTATAAATCCAATTACACACGAACCGAGTGCATACGAGAAGATGGTAGTATAAGATGCTCCTCCATTATGCAGGAAAAGCCCGAACATAGGGCCGATAGACATGGCAATGTTATTGGTTAGTCCGTAGTAACCCAGTCCTTCTCCTCTTCGGGAAGAGGGCATGATGTCAATTACCAGCGTGTTTCCTCCTACCGTGACCATGCCGAACGAGAATCCGTGTACAATGCGGAAAATAATGAATAACGTGAGGGCGGTTGCTGTCATGTAGCCAGCAAAAATCAGCGTAAAAATGAAATAAGCCAGCAGGTATAATGGTTTCCGGGCGAATGTATCCAGAATGTAGCCGGAGAACGGCCGGATACATAAAGAGGAAATCGTATAGCAGGAAAGAATGACTCCAATAGCGGTATGTGAAGTGTGGAATACTTCCGACAAGTAAAACGGAAGGATGGGAGTAAGGAGCCAAAATCCGAAATAGAGCAGGAAATTGGCAGCCAGGATGGCACAGAAACTCGGGGTGACAAGTCTTTCTTTTCCATATTTCGCCGAGAGAAAAAGGGGAGATGGCTGGTTTGAATAGATAAACACGGATTACACTAAGGAAGTCGATACCTCCGGTGTAATCCGTGTTCTTATGATGATGTTACGATAAATCAGTTAGCTGATTCAAATTCTTCGAGGAAGCGTGTGTCATTTTCAGAGAACATACGCAAGTCTTTAACTTTGTATTTCAGGTTGGTGATACGTTCCACTCCCATACCGAATGCATAACCGGTGTAGAGTTTGCTGTCGATACCATTTGCTTCCAGTACAGCCGGGTCTACCATACCGCATCCCAAAATTTCTACCCATCCGGTATATTTACAGAACGGACAGCCTTCGCCACCACAGATGTCACAGCTGATATCCATTTCAGCACTGGGCTCTGTGAACGGGAAGTAAGACGGGCGAAGACGGATTTTAGTTTCCGGACCGAACATTTCTTGTGCAAACTGCAGCAATACCTGTTTTAAGTCTGTAAATGAAACGTTCTTGTCGATATACAGACCTTCTACCTGATGGAAGAAGCAGTGTGCACGGTAACTGATAGCTTCATTACGATATACACGTCCCGGGCAGATTACGCGGATAGGAGGCTGTGAAACTTCCATTACACGGCTCTGTACAGAAGAGGTGTGTGTACGAAGAATGATGTCAGGGTGACTTTCAATGAAGAATGTATCCTGCATGTCGCGTGCGGGATGGTCTTCTGCAAAATTCATGGAAGAGAATACATGCCAGTCATCTTCTACTTCCGGACCGTCGGCGATAGTAAAGCCCATACGGCTGAAAATGTCGATGATTTCATTACGGACAATTGTCAGCGGATGGCGTGTACCAAGATTAATGGGGTAAGCCGTACGGGTCAGGTCAAGTTCGGCAGTTCCGTTGTCCAGGTTGTCAAATGCTTCTTTTAAGGTTGCAATCCGTTCTTGTGCCAAGTTCTTCAACTCATTTAATTTCATACCTACTTCCTTCTTCTGTTCGGCAGGTACGTTGCGGAAGTCAGCCATCAGGGCATTGATGGCACCTTTTTTGCTGAGGTATTTGATTCGTAACGCTTCCAGTTCTTCTGGGTTCTGCGCTGTGAGTCCTTTTACTTCCTGAAGTAACTGTTCTATTTTTGCTAACATATCTCTTCTTTAATTATTTT
>NZ_DBEXBB010000263.1:0-5033 GCF_048170425.1 Phocaeicola sp. | reverse complement strand
TTATTTTTTAAACCGAATTAAAACCCTATCCCCTCAAAATATCTTTTCCTATCTCGGCCTTTTGAAGTATCTTTGCAAGGAATATCATTAACTAAAAAAGAAAGGACTGAACCGTGGCAAAAGACAATGAGGTTGTACTGACCCCGATGATGAAGCAATATTTCGACTTGAAAGCAAAACACCCGGATGCCATCATGCTATTCAGGTGTGGCGACTTTTATGAAACTTACTCGGAAGATGCCGTAGCAGCAGCTGAAATTCTAGGAATCACCTTGACAAAACGTGCCAACGGTCAAAGTAAAACAGTGGAGATGGCAGGATTCCCCCATCATGCACTTGATACCTACCTGCCTAAACTGATTCGTGCGGGACGAAGAGTCGCTATCTGCGACCAGCTGGAAGATCCGAAAACGACTAAAAAGCTGGTAAAACGCGGAATTACGGAGCTGGTCACACCGGGAGTAGCCATCAACGACAATGTACTTTCTTACAAGGAAAATAACTTCCTGGCTTCCGTGTATTTCGGAAAAACAGCCTGTGGTATTTCTTTTCTGGATATTTCTACCGGTGAATTTCTTACCGCCGAAGGACCTACTGATTACATCGACAAACTATTGAATAATTTTGCGCCTAAAGAAGTGCTTTTTGAACGCGGAAAGAAACCCATGTTCGAAGGAAACTTCGGCAGCAAATTCTTTACGTTCGAACTGGAAGACTGGGTATTCAATGAAACGTCTGCAAAAGAAAAGTTACTGAAGCATTTCGAAACCAAAAACCTCAAAGGTTTCGGAGTGGAAAATCTTCATAACGGCATCATTGCTTCCGGAGCCATCCTACAGTATCTTGACATGACCCAGCACTACCAAATTGGACACATCACCTCTTTGTCACGCATTGAAGAAGACCGCTTCGTACGCCTGGATAAATTTACGGTACGCAGCCTGGAACTTGTGGGTAGCATGAATGAAGGAGGCACCTGCCTGCTGGATATTATCGACCACACCATCAGCCCGATGGGAGCCAGAATGTTGAAACGCTGGATGGTATTCCCATTAAAAGAAATCAAGCCTATCAACGAGCGTCTGGATGTAGTGGAATTCTTTTTCCGGGAGCCGGAATTCAAGGAATTCGTTGAAGAGAAACTTCATCTGATTGGCGATTTGGAGCGTATTTGTTCCAAAGCTGCCGTGGGACGTATTTCTCCTCGTGAAGTCGTACAGCTGAAAACGGCCTTGCAAGCTATTGAACCCATCAAAAATGCCTGCCTGAATGCCGACAACGAGAGCTTGCGCCGTATCGGTGAGCAACTCAATCTGTGCGCATCTATCCGCGATAAAATAGCCAAAGAAATTCAGAACGACCCTCCCCTGCTGGTCAACAAAGGAGGTGTGATTGCCTACGGAGTAAATACCGAACTGGATGAACTTCGTAAAATTGCGTATTCCGGAAAAGATTATCTGTTGCAGATACAGCAGAGAGAAAGCGAACTGACAGGCATTCCCAGTCTGAAGATTGCCTATAACAACGTATTCGGATATTACATCGAAGTACGTAACACGCACAAGGATAAAGTTCCTGCCGAATGGATTCGCAAGCAGACACTGGTCAATGCGGAACGTTACATTACCCAGGAGCTGAAAGAATACGAAGAAAAGATTTTAGGAGCAGAAGACAAGATTCTGATTCTGGAAACCAAGTTATATAACGAACTGGTTTGTGAACTGGCCGAATTTATTCCTGCCATCCAGATCAATGCTACACAGATAGCACGCCTGGACTGTCTGCTGTCGTTTGCCAACGTGGCTCGTGCCAATAAATACATCCGTCCGAATGTAGTGGACGATGATGTGCTTGACATTCGTCAGGGACGTCATCCGGTTATTGAAAAACAATTGCCGCCGGGAGAAAAATACATCGCCAACGATGTGTATCTCGACACGGAAGAGCAGCAAATCATCATTATTACCGGACCGAATATGGCCGGTAAGTCAGCTTTGCTCCGACAAACTGCCCTTATCACTCTGATGGCGCAGATTGGATGCTTTGTCCCTGCTGAAAGTGCACATATCGGCCTTGTAGACAAAATCTTTACCCGTGTAGGTGCCAGCGACAACATTTCAGTAGGAGAATCTACATTTATGGTCGAAATGAACGAAGCGGCCAATATCCTCAACAACATTTCTCCGAGAAGCCTGGTACTTTTTGATGAATTGGGAAGAGGAACTTCCACCTACGACGGCATTTCCATTGCATGGGCTATCGTGGAACACATTCATGAACATAAGAAAGCCCGCGCACGTACCCTTTTTGCGACGCACTACCATGAGCTGAACGACATGGAAGCTCAGTTCAAACGCATAAAGAATTACAATGTGTCGGTCAAAGAAGTGGACAACAAAGTCATTTTCCTTCGCAAGCTGGAAAGAGGCGGAAGTGCACACTCCTTTGGTATCCACGTGGCCAAAATGGCCGGTATGCCGAAATCCATTGTCAAACGTGCCGACGAAATATTACACCAGCTGGAAGCAGAAAACCGTCAGGAAGGCATTTCAACCAAAGGTCAGCCCAGCAAACAAGCTGCGTCCGACGGAATACAACTCAGTTTCTTCCAGTTGGATGACCCCGTACTCTGCCAAATCAGAGATGAGATTCTGAACCTGGATGTAAACAACCTGACACCGCTGGAAGCCCTGAACAAACTGAATGACATCAAAAAAATTGTAAGAGGAAGATAATTTGTAACGCTTATGTCAACCATTATTTATCCGGCCCCTATATTTGGCCCAGTCCACAGCCGCCGACTCGGCGTATCCCTCGGAATCAACCTGCTTCCGGGAGACGGCAAATTCTGTACGTTCGACTGTATCTATTGTGAATGTGGATACAACAAGGATTTCCACCCCAAACAAAAGATACAGACACGTGAAGCCGTACGTGAAGCCCTCGAAAAACGCCTGGCCGACATGAAAGAAAACGGTCCTTTTCCAGACGTACTGACCTTTGCCGGCAACGGAGAACCGACCGCCAATCCTTATTTTCCTGAGATTATTGAGGATACACTGGCCCTGCGCGACAAATATTTCCCCAATGCCAAGGTCAGCGTGCTGAGCAATGCGACCTTTATCCACAACCCGAAAGTGTTTGCCGCACTTAACAAAGTAGACAACAACATTCTGAAACTGGATACCGTGGATATGGACTACATCCGGACAGTGGACCGCCCTACCGGACACTATGAGGTGGAAAACATCATTGAAGGTCTGAAAGCATTCAAAGGAAACCTGATTATTCAGACCATTTTCATGAAAGGCACCACGGAAGATGGAAAAGATGTGGATAACACCTCCGATAAATACGTACTTCCCTGGCTGGAAGTGGTCAAGCAAATAAATCCCCGCCAGGTAATGATTTATACCATCGACCGGGAAACTCCCGACCAAAAGCTTAAAAAAGCGACTAAGGAAGAATTAGACCGCATAGCAAGACTCGTAGAAGAAGCAGGTATCAAAGCCAGTGCTTCGTATTAAAAAACAACAGCGTGTACGAACTCACCAGGAAATTCGTACACGCTGTAAATTTTTTAATATGACTTATTCAGGACTTTTCTTCTATCTTGGAATGATAGCTCTCATAAGAGCTCCATTTCGCTTTATAGGCCTCCGATTTGCCTGAGGGAACCAGTATTTTTGATATATCACTCACAAATGGAAAAGGATTTGATACAAGTTCCGGAGCTTCCTCTCCTTCAAAAATAATTACCTCCACACTAAAATTCGTTCTCAATCCATAATTCCCTATTTTCTTAACTGACTTAGGAACTACTATCTCCTTCAAAGCTGCACATTCAATAAAAACCCCTTCCTTTAATTCAGAAATACTTGGAGGAAGCACAATCCGATTCAACTTCACACAACCATTAAAAGCTCCAGCTTCCATGATTCCTTCAGCAGCTTTCATCTCCCCAGTATACATAATTTCTCGCAACTGTGTACAAGCATGAAACGCCTGATATCCAATTCTCTGTATATTACTTGGAAAAGTCACAGACTCTAAAGATGTGACTTCTCTAAATGCCTCATTACCAATTTCTCGTAGTCCTTCAGGAAATATAATCTGCTCCAAATTTGTGCCTAAAAAAGCTTGTGCACCTATTTTATTCAAGGAAGCCGGTAAGAAAACTTTTTTCAATCCCGTTTCCCGAAAAGCACTGGAACCTATTTCCAGCAAATTAGTTTTAGAAAGATCTATTTCATTTAATAACACACAATCTTCAAAAGCGTGAGCCCCTATTTCCTTTAAAGAAGCCGGAAACACTACAGAAGCCAGTTTCCGGCTCCTGGAAAAAGCTTGATTTCCGATTGACTCCAGCCCTTCATTAAGCACCAAAGATTCAATGCCAGACTCCCAGAATACTTTAGAGGCTATACTTTTTACTTCTACAGGAAGTACGACCTGAGTTAAAGAAGGATCTTTTATACCAGTCAATATTCCATTTTCTATCACAAAAGGAGATTCTGCACTCTCACCGGCATCTTCACCAGGTTTTTCTTCCGTTGTTTCATCTCCCCCTATACCATCTTGAGAAACAATTTCTATTTTAAAAGAATGTGCTTTCCCAAGCGTAACCGTTCCTCCTCTGCTCCACCATTTATAATTTGAAGCATCCTGCAATTCTTGCACCACAAACATTAGTTCAACAGAGGTTTCTTCCACAAACCACGGACGATTTTCCAACACAAAATGAGCTATTCCTTTTTGATTGGTAGTAACCTCGACCATTGGCTTTACAGTATGATCTTTCTGAAAATCTTTATAACGATTCTCATTATATAAACCAACTGCTTTATTTTCCAAAGGCTCCCCTTTTGAATTGCATACAAAAATTTCTACAGTTGCAGGAGTTTCATTTAAAGATGGATTCTCCTTCTTGCAGCTTAGAAAAAGCATACACATGCTCCACAAAGCTACGGACACAAATCTGATTATGTTCATAGATTATTAATTAAAAAGATAGTGATTTTTTCTGTATATTT
>NZ_DBEXBB010000262.1:0-6349 GCF_048170425.1 Phocaeicola sp. | reverse complement strand
CAATGCCCTATCTTTGCATTGAATTAAAACAGTGAATAAAACATGAAACTCTCTGAATTGAAAACTGGCGAAAAAGGCGTCATCATCAAAGTCCTCGGACACGGAGGATTCCGCCGTCGCATCATTGAAATGGGGTTCATTAAGGGAAAAACAGTGGAAGTGGTACTTAATGCACCGCTTAAAGACCCCATCAAATACAAAATAATGGGTTACGAAGTATCCCTCCGCCGACAGGAAGCCGACATGATTGAAATCGTCAGCGAAGAAGAAGCACGACGTACAGCTGCCACAGATACTTACCATGAACCTATTTCGCAAGGTATTCCCGTAAGCGATGAAGTAATGAAAAACATAGCACAAGGAAAACGGCGTACCATCAATGTAGCGTTGGTCGGAAATCCAAACTGCGGAAAGACCTCACTCTTCAATGTGGCTTCAGGAGGACACGAACACGTGGGCAACTACAGCGGCGTAACCGTAGATGCCAAAGAGGGTTTCTTTGATTTTCAAGGTTATCACTTCCGCCTGGTGGATTTACCGGGTACTTATTCTCTTTCAGCTTATAGCCCGGAAGAACTCTATGTGCGCAAACACATCATTGAAGAAACACCCGATGTCATTATCAACGTAGTAGATGCAGGAAATCTTGAACGTAACCTTTACCTCACTACCCAACTCATTGATATGAACGTACGCATGGTGGTAGCACTCAACATGTACGATGCCCTGCAACACAGCGGCAACAAACTGAACTACCACAAACTAAGCGAACTGCTAGGAGTCCCCATGGTGCCGACCGTAAGCCGTACGGGCGAAGGCATTGACAACCTGTTCCATGTCATTATCGGTCTATACGAAGGAGCTGACTTCATGGGGCAGAAAGAAGAAATCAAAAACGAAATACTCCGCGACTTCCGCGAATGGCACGATGCCTACGTGCCCGGACATAAATATGAAGGGGCAGGCGAAGAAGACAACTTCACCGCTAAAGGTTTTATCCGCCACATCCATATTAACCACGGACCGGAAATTGAACGAAGCATCGACAACGTAAAAAAAGAAATCAGTAAAAACGAAAATATCCGACACAAATATTCTACCCGTTTTCTGGCCATCAAGCTGCTGGAAAATGACAAGGATATAGAAACACGTGTCATCGCGCCCCTACCTAACGGAGCTGAAATACTGGAAATCAGAGACAATGAAGCCGAGCGCCTGCGCGGACTGGGCAACGACGACAGCGAACAATGCATTGCCGATGCCAAATATGGATTTATCTCAGGAGCACTAAAAGAGACCTTCACACAAAACAACCATGATACGGAAACATTCACACGGGTGGTAGACAGCATCGTGACAAACCGTTTCTGGGGATTCCCCATTTTCTTCATCTTCCTGTACTTCATGTTTGAAGGCACCTTCGTCTTAGGAGAATATCCGCAGCAAGCCATCGAGTGGTTCGTAGGCCTGATTGCGCAGGGGGTGGAAAACTTTCTGAATCCAGGTCCCTTGAAAGACTTAATTATTGACGGTATCATCGGTGGCGTGGGAGGCGTGATTGTCTTTCTGCCGAACATTCTGCTACTCTATCTGTTCATTTCCTTTATGGAAGATTCTGGCTACATGGCACGTGCAGCCTTTATCATGGATAAAATCATGCATAAGATGGGGCTTCACGGAAAATCGTTCATCCCGCTCATCATGGGATTCGGATGTAATGTTCCTGCCATCATGTCGTCGCGTATCATCGAAAGCCGCAAGGCACGACTGGTCACCATGCTAGTGAATCCGCTCATGTCGTGCAGTGCCCGACTACCCATCTACTTGGTCATGATTGGCGCATTCTTCCCCGGCAAGGCCAGTCTGATTCTGTTGTCCATCTATGCCATCGGTATCCTGCTGGCTGTACTCATGGCACGCATTTTCACCAAGTTCCTGGTAAAAGGTGATGACAGCCCCTTTGTGATGGAACTTCCCCCTTACCGCATGCCGACTATCAAAGTCGTATTACGCCACACGTGGGAAAAAGGAAAACAATACCTCAAGAAGATGGGTGGCATCATCATGGTAGCTTCCATTATTATCTGGTTCCTGGGATACTACCCTAATCACGAGGCATACGATACCACGGCTGAGCAGCAAGAAAATTCCTATATCGGCCAACTGGGAAAAGCCATTGAGCCGATTATTGAGCCGTTAGGATTCGACTGGAAAATGGGTATCGGCATTTTGTCAGGAGTCGGCGCCAAAGAACTTGTGGTAAGTACTCTGGGAGTGCTTTATACCAACGAAGCTGACGTTGATACCGTCGACCTTTCCGAACGTATCCCTATCACACCGCTTGTAGCTTACGGATACATGTTGTTCGTTCTGATTTACTTCCCGTGTATTGCCACTTTAGCGGCCATCAAGCAGGAGTCAGGAGGTTGGAAATGGGCTATATTTGCCGCAATCTATACCACTGTATTAGCATGGCTCGTAGCATTTGGAGTCTATCAGATAGGTAGTTTGTTCATCTAAAATCATTACCAATATGGATATTCAAGACTTTCTCGTATACATCATCGTAGCTTGCTGCCTTCTCTGGGCTGGCAGATACTTTTTCCGTCCCTTCATCCGTCGAAAAGAGAAATCAAATGGATGCGAATGCGGATGTAGCGGATGCAACGGATGTCCTCTACATAAAAAATAAATACCACATTTTTACAAAACTATAAAACTATGAAAAGATTAAATGTAATAGTACTGACTGGGGTACTGATGATAAGCACCACCTCGTGTGTCACTAAGAAAAAATTCCTTCTTGCGGAAAATGGAAGGATAGAAGCCCTCTCCAGAGGGGACAAGCTGCAAGGACAATTGAACGAATGTCACAGTGAAATGGACAAGATGCGCGGACAAATAGACCGACTGCAACAAGACACCAACCGGCAAGGAAACTCCCTCCGGCACTATCAGCAACTGCTGTCGAGCAACATGAGTGAACAAGAGAAACTGAATGCCTTGTTAGGGGAAAAACTGAAAGAACTGGATGACCGCGAAAAGACTATTCAGGAACTACAAGGCATGATTGACCAGCAGAACGCTACCGTACAAAGCTTACTCAACAGTGTGAAAGATGCCTTGCTCGGCTTCAGCAGTGATGAACTGACCGTACGCGAGCAGAACGGTAAGGTCTATGTGGCCATGTCCGACAAGCTCTTGTTTCAGTCCGGAAGTGCCAAACTGGATAAACGTGGAGAAGAGGCTTTAGGAAAGCTGGCCGAAGTATTGAACAAGCAGACCGAAATTGACGTATGTATCGAAGGGCATACAGACAACAAACCAATTCATACCGCACAGTTCAAGGACAACTGGGATCTGAGCGTCATCCGCGCTACTTCCGTAGCACGTATCTTGATTGAAAAATACAAGGTCAACCCGTTACAGATACAACCAAGCGGACGCGGAGAATATATGCCGGTGGCCGATAACGAAACAACCGAGGGTCGCGCCAAGAACCGCCGCACAGAGATTATCATGTCGCCGAAACTGGACAAGCTGTTCCAGATGCTGCAAAAATAAAAGGAGCTACTCATTCTTGCTCATACAAAAGGATAGCCCTGACATGCTTCACCACACGCGAAGTCTGTCAGGGCTATTTATTATCGGTTTACATGAAGGTAATATTTACAAATATAGAAGCTGCACTCCACCGGTTCAGCCGTCTGTACCTTTCCCTTTAGCCCATACTGCCAGGCCACTACCGTCACTTTAACCGGGAAACGGCTCCGTGGCGGAATCGGAGTAAACTCCAGCGTATTGTTCTCCGTGATGCGGGCCGGACCTTCCTTCACGTAGTAATATACGGGCAAGCCACAGTCGGAAACCGCTTTCAAGGACAACGGCGCGCTTCCCGCCTTCACGTCTTCCACTCCCGGAAAAAGAATATGCTGGCGTTTTCCTTCCGTCAGCCGATAAGGAATACGCAAATTCACCTGCTGCACAGTTCCTTTATAATGCTTGTCGCCCAGATGACTGGCCAGCAGCCAGATGTCCGGCGTGCGGCGCGGGTTGTACATCCCCATCCGGTAAAAACGGACCGTAAACGTGGAATCATCCACCTGCTCCACCGGACCACAAATTTTTTCCAGACGAATGTTTCCTGTAGCATGTCCCTCTACCCTATGCCGACGAAGAGAATCTGTAAAACAAGCCCCCAAACGGAATGTCAATCCGTCTGCTTCCAGCTGAAACTTCATTATCACCCCTGCATGCAGTTTCGGATTATAATCCACCAGTTTCCCCTGCTGGCAGATACCTAAATACTGCATCCTTTTCAGTTTATGTTCCTTGTAACGCTGCTCGGTAAGCTCTGCCATTTCACGGTCGAAATACCAGAAGGCATCGTGCACATCCCCCTTGTAACGCGCCACCGGTGCAGGAGTGGCACGCTTTGTACGTTCGTCAGGCGACCAGCGCTGTACCAGCCAGCCCGCAGCCGGATTCACTTCCTTCAGCGTCTTCCCGCCATCGGCAGGCAAGCGTTGCTCCAGTGCTTTCCGGATAAAACGGGAAATGTAACGGGCCGTCTGTTCCGATACATCGAAATGTCCCCTGCCCGTATCACAAAGAAACGAGATGCAGCTCTCCGGATACATCATCCGAAAAGCCAAGGCCGGATTTACCCGGGCTTCCCACCACTCATACTCGCCTTCAATCATCAGCCCGGGGATGCCGTCAATGTTCCGCGTCCGTCCCCACTCTAAGTTCTCACGCCCGTAGCCACACAAGTTGGTACGCGGCGCATCCCCATGGAAAGACACCACCGCCAGTGTCCGTTCCGGACTCCATGCGGCAAAGTTCCACGGGAAAGTGGCCATGGCCGAATGTCCGAAAGGGATGAGAGGTACTTCACTCAACTCCGTGTATCCACTCACCTCCGCCAGGTCATTCATCATCTGGTCAAATACTTTCTGCACTCCTTTCCGCACATCCCATTGCTGATTGATTCCGGGAGCAATCCAAATCAGTCCCACTCCCATTTGGGCCAGCGAATCACGGAAAGACGACATCTCAAACAATGTTTCTTCTGTCATGTTCTGCTGGCTCCACATCACAGCCGACAACTGCTCACAATTCTCCGGTATCCACAAGAAAGCCTCCGGTTCCTTCTTCGTCTCTTCCGATACAAAACCTTTCAATGTGACCGCCCACTGCCACTCTCCGGCACAAACCGTCTGTAGCCAGGCCATTACCATCCATAATATACACACTCCTCTTTTCATCTTTCTTTCATTTATTATTCGTTCTTACAATTTCTGATACCGTACGCGACAGGACCGGACTACCGTAAAATGACGAGAAGCCATCTTCCTTGCTGGAGCCTCCCTGCACATGGGCGATAAAAAAGCCGCACACTCCCTCGCGCTTGTTTATCCAGGGATAAGCCCCCGCCCATCCGGGAGAACTTATCTGATACGCCTCTCCGGTCTGTTCGTCCAGTAATTCACGCCACTCTCCTAACCCGTAAATTCCCGTGTGATGCTTTCCAAGGGCCCGCTCCACATATTCTCCGGGCATCACCCGCGCGTTTCCTACCTGGTCGGCCTGCATCTCACGCACCGTTTCTACCTTCAAGATACGTTTGCCCTCATATATCCCCTCGTGCGAAATCATTTTCAGAAAACGCATGTAGTCGGCCAGCGTTGTACAGAGTCCGCCACCCAGCATCGGTGCATGTCCTCCGTCGGTGTTGACTGGTGTGAAATGTGAATGCCGCATACCCAGTGGAACAGCAATCAGCTGCTGGAACAACGTCTCAAACTCTTTTCCAGCAGCCACCTCTGCCATTCGTCCGGCCACCTGCATGGCCAGTCCGCCGTACTCAAAGCGTGTGCCCGGTGTAAAGACCGTATCCAGCGGCAAAATCTCCGCTACAGCCGAATCCAGGTGATTATAATTATCTACCCGGGGGTCAGGAAGATACGGGCGAATGCCCGACGTGTGCGAAAGCAGTCTTCGCAACGGAATGCTCCCCTTTACGTCTCCCCGAAACTCAGGTAGCCATTTCTCTACCGGATCATCCCAGTCCAAGGCCGTCGTGTCGACCACGGCTGCCACCACTGCCGCGGCTACCCATTTACCAGCCGAAGCTACATACACCTGCGTACTGTCTGTAAAATCACCATAGTCTTTCCGGAAAATAACGGAATCGTCTTTCATTACACAGATTGCACCGCCCAGATAATACCCTTTGTCCATCCAACCGAAGATGATGGAGTCCAGAGAAGCAAAATTATACACCTGCTGTGCATGAGTTCCTCTCATGCAAGCACATAAGACAATTAATCCAATAAAATATTTAATT
>NZ_DBEXBB010000261.1:0-6376 GCF_048170425.1 Phocaeicola sp. | reverse complement strand
CAGACAAGACTTCATTAAGGGATCTCTTCAGCAAAACTAAATTCAATGATGTCAAAGAACAAAGCGGTCTTGATGGACCAAATTTATTTAGTGATTATAATTTTTAACTCATCCTCTAATTTTTAGTGGACACTAGTGATTCTGGAATAATAATAAAAGAATCCAATAAAAACCCATCGGGGCGTTTCTTCAGTTTTGAAGAAACGCCCCGATGGGTTTTTACGAACTACGAATCAGCGCAATCTTTCGTATGCTTTTACCAGCATCTCATCCTTTCCGATAGCACGGATAGCCAGCCAGTTCAAGATAATGCTGACCAATGGAAGACAAACAGTCCATGAAGGCATGAAACTATAGTCATCGAACGCCTTGTCCGGATTTACGACAAAATAGGTCAGCACCAGATAGTAACCGACCAGCACAATCGTATTGAAAATGGTCAGACGAATCTGCAGCATGCGTTTCCGGTAAAGGAAAATGGTTGCCAAAGCCATTACAGCCACTACGACCAGTATCACAAACAAAGCCCACGGCGTGTAATTTACCGCCCCGTCTGGAAGCTGGTAAAGAAGATTTGTCATCTCACAAATATTTTTATCGGTATAGAAGCTGCCCACTGGAACAGACATCATCACCACCATCAAGATAGCTACTACGAGCAAATAAACGGTCTGTATTCTCTGTATCATAATCAATCGTATAAGGTTTCCAAAACAAATGTCATTCTGAGGGAGACGGTTCTTGCCGTCTACACTCAGAATGACAAGCCCAAATGCGCATGCGCATTCACTAAAATCTTTACCTATAGGAGGATTACTGCAATTTTTCTTTTTCCTTTGCCGGGTTTCTGTAATAAACCTTTCCTTCCTGATACTCCTGAGTCGCAATTAATGTCGGTTTCGGGAGTTTTTCATAATAACGAGAGATTTCAATCTGTTCTCTGTTTTCAAACACCTCTTCAAGGTTATCGTTATAAGAAGCAAACTCCTGCAGTTTCTTGGAAAGGTCATTCTTCATTTCGGCAGCAATCTGGTTGGCACGCTTGCCGATGATAGATACTGTTTCATAAATATTGCCTGTGTCCTCACAGAGTTCCATCAAATTACGCGTAACCGTATTTGTAGGAGCGTTTGTTTTTTTGTAATCCATAACTTATTTATAATTATAAACGTTTATATTATTCTTCGTCTGTAGAAATGTACTTGCTTACATCTGCATAAATGCCTTCCACTTCTTTCATGTATTTGCTTTCCGGAAATTCATTCTTGAAAGCATAATATTCATCCACCGTTTCGCGCATACGGTCTTCTCTCTTATCCAGCACACTTTCTTTTGCCATGTGGTACTTGGCACGGAGAATCAAAATAGAAAGTTCCTCGCGCAATTTGGTATAGGGATATTCTTTCAACACATTCTGCGCTGTGACGATGGCAGCCAGATAGTTATTACCTGTACTGCTGTAAGAAGCATTTCCAGAATAAGAGCCCAAATCATAATAGAGTTTGGAAGAAAGATATTCCTTTTCTACCAGCTTGTCCTGCAACTCAAAAATCATGTTCTGAGCAATATCCTTCCGGTTGCTTGCCGGGAAATACTCCATAAACATCTGCAATTCCTGAATAGCCTTGTAGGTGCTGCTCTGGTCAAGACGGGGTTCCGGAGTATCGAGGTACAAAGCCTTTCCGCTATGAAAACGCGCCAGTTCCGTATAGGTACCGCGCGGATAAGTCGTATAATAGGTATTGAAATAATGTGAAGCAGTCACAAAATCACCTTGGTTGTAATAAGTCATTGCCAGCATATACAAAGACTCTTCTCCATTGGACGTACCTTTCAGGATAGGAATCAGTTCTTCCAGAATGGTTGCCGCACGCGAGTTCTGTCCCTTGGCAAAATAGCTTTTCGCCGCTTCGTATTTGTATTCATAGTCAGTGCTTTTCAGCACTTTATTATACTCTCCGCATGAAGACAAAACTCCAGCAGAAAGGAGGACCATTGCGATGTATTTCTTCATATATAATTGATATAGTTGCGCAAAATTACTCTTTTCCAGCGAATAATGCAACTCCCGGCCATTTTTTAATGTAATTTTTCAGGATGCACAAAGTTGGTATAAAATATATATGTAATTTTACAACCGTTTTCATTCACCAATATTCAGATGCAATGAATTTTGAACTGATATCCGATTATCAGCCTACCGGTGACCAGCCGGAGGCCATCGCCCAGCTTACAGAAGGTATCCGGCAGCATGTGCCCGCACAGACGCTGTTAGGAGTGACCGGCTCTGGAAAAACCTTTACCATTGCCAATGTCATCAAGAACATCAACAAGCCGACACTGATTCTGAGCCATAACAAGACACTGGCCGCCCAGCTTTACGGGGAGTTCAAGAACTTCTTTCCTCACAATGCGGTGGAATATTATGTGTCTTATTATGACTATTACCAGCCGGAAGCATACATTCCGTCAACCGACACCTATATTGAAAAAGACCTGGCCATCAACGAAGAAATCGACAAACTTCGTCTGGCGGCGACTTCTTCCCTCCTTTCCGGCCGAAAGGACGTCATCGTGGTATCGTCCGTGTCGTGTATCTACGGTATGGGAAACCCGGCAGATTTCTACAACAACGTGATTGAAATCAAAAAAGGAAAACTGCTGGACTGCAACGTATTCCTCCGCCGGCTGGTGGACAGTCTGTACGTGCGGAATGACATCGAACTGAACCGTGGCAACTTCCGTGTAAAAGGCGATACGGTAGATATCTTCCTGGCTTATACCGACAGTGTGCTGCGGGTAATGTTCTGGGACGATGAGATTGACGGTATCGAAGAGATAGACCCGGTTTCAGGACACCGCACGGGTACGTTCGAAGAATACAAGATTTATCCGGCCAACCTGTTCATGACGACCAAGGAAAGCACGCTCCGCGCCATTCATCAGATTGAAGACGATTTGACCAAGCAGGTGGCTTACTTTGAGGAAATCGGGAAGCCCTATGAGGCCAAGCGTTTGTATGAGCGCGTGACCTACGACATGGAAATGCTACGCGAACTGGGGCATTGTTCGGGGATTGAAAACTATTCACGTTATTTTGACGGACGCGAACCGGGCACCCGTCCTTACTGTCTGCTTGATTTCTTCCCCGAAGATTTTCTGATTGTCATTGACGAAAGCCACGTCAGCGTGCCGCAAATCAGGGCCATGTACGGCGGCGATCGTGCCCGCAAGACGAACCTGGTGGAATACGGCTTCCGTCTGCCGGCTGCCATGGACAACCGTCCGCTCACGTTCGAAGAGTTCCAGCAGATGGCCAAGCAGGTGATTTACGTGAGTGCCACTCCGGCAGAATACGAACTGCAACAGAGTGAAGGTATCGTAGTGGAACAGGTGATTCGTCCTACGGGACTGCTGGACCCGGTGATTGACGTACGTCCCAGCCTGAACCAGATAGACGACCTGATGGAGGAAATCCAGCAACGTATTGAAAAGGAGGAGCGTGTGCTTGTCACTACCCTGACCAAGCGCATGGCAGAGGAACTGACCGAATACCTGCTCAACAACGGTATCCGTTGCGCTTATATCCACAGCGACGTGGAAACACTGGAGCGTATCAAAATCATGGACGAACTACGGGAAGGTATCTACGATGTGCTGGTGGGTGTCAACCTGCTGCGTGAGGGACTGGACTTGCCGGAGGTGTCGCTCGTAGCTATCCTGGATGCCGACAAGGAAGGTTTCCTGCGTTCGCACCGTTCGCTCACCCAGACTGCCGGACGTGCTGCCCGCAACGTAAACGGAAAGGTCATCATGTATGCCGACCGCATTACAGACAGTATGCGACAGACCATCGACGAGACCAACCGCCGACGGGAGAAACAATTAGCTTACAACGAGGCACACGGCATTACGCCGAAACAGATTACCCGTTCACGTGCCAATGCCCTGCTCGACATCGAAAAACAGTCGTCTCAAGAAAACAGCAGCAAGCCCAAAGAACCACGGGCTTATACCGAGACCGAAGCCCGGCTTCATGCAGCAGCCGACCCTGTGGTACAGTATATGACAAAGGGCCAGTTGCAGAAGAGCATCGAGCAGACCCGCAAGCTGATGCAGGAAGCAGCCAAGAAGCTAGACTTTATCGAGGCGGCACAATACCGCGACGAATTGCTTAAACTCGAAGAACTTCTGAAAGAGAAATCTTGATATTCTGTTCATTTTTATCACATTTCTACGTTGTTTTGATTTATTTTCATACTTTTGCATCCAAAATCAAAACAAACAGAAAATGGAACAGGTTACAAGGATTGTACAGGAAATAAGTTCGTTTATATGGGGATGGCCCATGATTGTCATGCTATTGGGCACCCATCTTTACCTTACTATCCGGTTACGTTTCCCGCAATTGCATATCCTCAAGGCTTTGCGGCTCTCCGTAAGCAAGGACAAAGATGCAGGAGGTGATGTCAGTCAGTTCGGAGCATTAGCTACCTCACTGGCGGCTACCATCGGAACGGGAAACATTATCGGAGTGGCTACTGCCGTCGCATTGGGTGGTCCGGGAGCCGTATTCTGGTGCTGGCTGACGGGTGTGTTAGGGATGTCGACCAAATATGCCGAAGGACTTCTGGCTGTAAAATACCGCGTAAAGAACTCGTCGGGCGAGATGATTGGCGGCCCTATGTACGCACTGGAACGCGGCTTAGGAATGAAATGGCTGGGCATTCTGTTCTGTATATTTACCGCACTGGCCGCTTTCGGTATTGGCAACACCGTGCAGGCCAACTCCATTTCCCTGTTACTGAATGAATCGTACGGAATATCTCCTCACCTGACAGGCATCCTGATGAGCGTCCTTACAGCACTGGTGGTCATCGGCGGAGTAAAGGGCATTGCCAGAGTCTGTATGGGACTTGTCCCACTTATGGCTTTCCTCTATGTAGGCGGATGTATCTACATCCTGATTGTCAATCATGCCTATTTAGGAGAAACCGTCCGTCTCATTATAGAATCTGCCTTTTCTGCACGAGCGGCAGGCAGCGGATTCGTAGGCACCACGGTCATGATGGCTGCCCGCTACGGTATCGCCCGCGGACTGTTCTCCAATGAGTCAGGATTAGGTTCGGCTCCGATTGTAGCCGCAGCAGCGCAGACACGCAACCCCGTACGTCAGGCATTGGTTTCCTCTACCGGAACCTTCTGGGACACAGTGGTGATATGCGCCCTGACGGGACTCGTACTGGTAAGCAGCATTTTAGCCTATCCGGACATCGACTATACCAGCGATGCGGCACTCACCAAGATGGCTTTCGCAAAAATCCCCTACATTGGTACTCCCATCCTTTCGTTCGGCATCGTCACTTTTGCCTTCAGCACCATTTTAGGATGGACTTACTATTCACAAAAAGCCGTGGAGTATCTTGGCGGAAAGAAAATCATGTTTGCCTATCGCATTGTATGGATTCTGATGATTTATGTGGGTTCCATCATCAATCTTTCCCTCGTATGGAACTTTGCCGACATGGTCAATGCCCTCATGGCCATCCCGAACCTCATCTCACTGATTCTGCTGTCGGGAGTCATCGTCAGCGAAACCCGTAAGTACCTATGGGACAATCGTCTGAATGATTATCATGAAGAATAAGTCACGCATCAGGAAAACGTACTTGTGTTTCATAACAAATGCAAGTGCGTTTCAACCCAAACGCAAGGACGTTTGAAGTAAAACTCAAAGGCGTTTCAGGGCAAATACCTTGGCGTTTTGGATAAAACGTACTTGCATTTTTTGTCATTTTCCATTTACTGTAAAATCACAGTGACTTCCATAGAGTTGAAGCACAAAAAAGCCCCGGAAAACCTTATGCAAGTCTCCGGGGCTCTTCTCTTTATCAATCTCTCTTATTTTGCTTCGTTCAAATCAATACCTTTGTTACGCAGTGTCATAGCCATCAGACGAACATAATTAGAATACTGTTTGTCGTCCAGCGTCTGCTTCATCAGTTTCAAGTTACCGTAAACGGCCTTGCGGACTTTTTCCTTGTTATCTGTTTTTGAGGCATTCGCACGAGTCATTTCCTGTTCGAAATAATCGCAGATATCAGCTACTTTTTCATGCTGGTTAGATGAAAGATTCAAATATTTAGTCAATTTAGACTTGTTGATTGAACCATTCCATTTCTGTGCATTATTATCCTGTACACCTTCTGCAAACATAGAAACTGAAAATACCAATGCGGCTGCCAATGTTAATCCTAATCTTTTCATACCTTTAAAATCTTTTACCTAAAAACGTTGTTACCTAAATAAATCTAGTTTAGCTCGAGCTTTTTCTTTTTACCGATACAAAGATAAGAATATGCTGGACAACATAAAA
>NZ_DBEXBB010000260.1:0-7855 GCF_048170425.1 Phocaeicola sp. | reverse complement strand
TCTTCTTCAGGCACAGGCAGGGTAGAAATTTTTCGGATAGACACGTAAATAGGTGCACCCGCCAGATTATTTGTAGGAAGAACTCCTAACTGGGTAGAAAAACGGGCGGCAATCTGCTCTTGTACGTTGTTGTCAGGTTCTACCAAGAACGTAAAGACCTTGTCTCTGCGTTCTGTAATGCCGATGAACGTTTGTGCCAATGCTTTTTCTTGTTTGTTAAGTTGGTCAATAACTAGTTGAAGAGAAGCTCCGTCCTTAGGCATAGTTTCTGCCTGACCACGCAGGATGATATTTCTGCTGTCGCGTATGTTATAGATTTCGCGGGCCGTCAGTTCAGCCATTTTGGCACTGGAACCAGCCATGAGGATGTCTTCAGTCATGTATTTGCGAGCATTTTCATATGGCTCTGGTGTCTCTAACTGGTAGTCAGGAGCAGATTCTTTTTCCGTAGAAGTTGTATTGATTGCTTTTACAATACCTTTATCCGTCAGTTCTACGTTAGATGCTACGCTTTTATCTTTCAGCTTCATGATGTAGGCTTTGGTAGAGTCGGGTACTCCTACAAGGCGCACATGAATATCCTTGATTTCCCAGTGGCTTTCAGGTTGTGGACTGACATTGTTTAAACGCAGGTAGCGGCTGGCATAGAGACTGAAGTCGCCCGGCTGATAGTCTACCTTGGTGGCAATGATGTCAATGGCAACTTTGGTCTTGGGCAGGAAGTACACAATGCCCTCGCCGGCTTGTGGCACATAGCTTTCCTGGGAGTAAGCGCTCAGAGAGGCCAGCAGTCCCAATGCAATGATTCCTTTTTTCATATTGTCTGTCATTTAGTTTCCATTAGTTGTTTCCATGCTTCAGGCAGCGCGTCTGCAATGTCACCCGAAGTCATGCTGATGACGCCTTTTTGCTGGCAAGCAATGTCGCCAGCCAGACCGTGTACATATACACCCAGTCGGCAGGCTTCCTCGTGTGTATAGCCTTGTGCAAGCAGTGACAGGATAATACCGGTAAGTACATCACCGCTTCCGGCTGTAGCCATACCTGGATTGCCTGTCGGATTGAAATAGGTCACTCCGTCAGGGGTAATGACGGCAGTCCATGCTCCTTTTAGTACGATGTAACATTGCAGGTGGGCTGCCAGCTCTTTAATCTTTGACAAGCGCTCATAGCTGTTGCTGCAACGTCCGATGATACGTTCCAGTTCCTTGACATGTGGAGTAAGGATGCTGTGGCGAGGAATACGGGTCAGGTAATTGCGGTAGTTGCTGAAGATATTGAGTGCATCTGCATCCAGCACCAAAGGGATATAGCAGTTGCTTACTTGATCAAACAGTGCCTGTACTGTAATTTCTTCCTGCCCCAGTCCCGGACCGATGGCTACAGCCTGGAAGTTGTCAAGGTCGGCAGCTTCGGCGAAGCAGCGGTCGTGCACATCATCTTGTACCATGGCCTCGGGCACGTTGCTCTGGAGTAGGTCATGATTGCATACAGGGGTATGTACGGTAAGTAGTCCGATGCCGGAACGCAGGCAGGCACGTGAGGCCAGCAGGGCAGCACCTCCCATTCCGTAGGAACCGGCTATCAGCAGGCCGTGGCCGAACATGCCTTTATGTGAAAATCTTTTTCTTGGCTTGATGAGCGCACGCATTTCATCGGTTTCAGTAATGTAGTAGGGCGTCTTCGCTGTGTCAATGAATTCGCGGCTGATACCGATGTCGAGTAATTGCCATTCGCCTACGAAATCTGCATTTTCTGCAAAGAGAAAAGATAGCTTAGGCAACTGGATGCTCAGGGTCAAATCGGCCTTGATGATATTTTGTCGGATGTTGTGGGTATTGTCTTCTCCCATCAGTCCGGAAGGAATGTCAATGGATACTACTTGAGCTGGGGAAGCATTGATGTATTGCACCACAGCGGCAAATCCTCCGCTTAGCGGCTTTTGCAGGCCAGAACCGAACAGCCCGTCTATCACTACGTCGTGGCTGCCCAGATGAGGCGGGTCAAACTGGTTGCTGACTTCGGTGTAGTTGGCAAAACCGCTTTCTTTCAGGCGCTGGATGTTCGTGAGGCATTCTTCTGAAAGGGTGCCTTTTACGTTGAACAAATAGACTTCTACCGGATAGTTTTTCAGGAAAAGAATACGGGCTACGGCCAGTGCGTCTCCACCGTTGTTTCCCGGACCGGCAAGTACGACCATACGGTGAGATTTGTCATATCGCTCGCTGATGGCTTGCACTAACAGGCCGGCGGCTTTTTCCATGAGGTTGATGGATAATATAGATTCGTGGGCAATGGTATATGCATCTGCCTCCTTCTGTTGTGTACAACTTAGAATTTTCATTGTGTGTATAAATAGCTGTTTTGTCGGTAAAAGTACGAAAAAAGCCCCGAATGGTATATATATTCTATTGAAAATATCTTTAAATACTCAGGAGGAAGTGTGGCGGTTTTAGGGAAAATCCGTAAATTTGCGCAATTTCTAAAACTAGATTATAGCATGGAGACGATTCAGATTAAAGACAAGCGTTTCAAAACGTTTATCCCAGAGGCGGATATCCTGAAGGAAGTGGCGCGTGTGGCCAATGAAATTAATCATGACTTGGAGGGTGAAAATCCGTTGTTTTTGAGTGTGTTGAACGGTTCGTTCATGTTTACGGCCGATTTGATGAAGCATCTGACGATTCCGTGTGAGGTTTCTTTTGTGAAGCTGGCTTCGTATGCGGGAACGGCTTCTACGGGAAAGGTAAAAGAACTGGTAGGACTGAATGAGGACATTTCAGGACGTACGGTAGTAATCGTGGAAGATATTGTGGACACAGGGCTGACTATGCAGCGCTTGCTGGAAACCCTGAAGGCACGTAATCCGAAAGAAGTCCGTATTGCTACGCTGCTGGTGAAACCAGATAAGTTGCAGGTGGAACTGGACATAAATTATGTGGCAATGAATATTCCGAATGATTTCATTGTGGGATACGGACTGGACTACGACGGTTTCGGAAGAAATTACCGCGATATTTATACAGTGATAGAGTGATTTTTTTATTTATTATAAAACAACATGTTGAATATTGTAATTTTTGGTGCTCCGGGTTCAGGTAAAGGTACTCAGAGTGCTCGTATTGTGGAAAAATATGGCTTGAACCATATTTCTACGGGAGATGTATTGCGTGCAGAAATCAAAAACGGCACGGAATTGGGTAAAACTGCAAAAAGTTATATCGACAATGGTCAGTTGATTCCAGATGCATTGATGATTGACATCTTGGCCAGCGTATTCGATAGTTTCAAGGATAGCAAAGGTGTGATTTTCGACGGATTCCCTCGTACTATTGCTCAGGCTGAGGCTTTGAAGGAAATGTTGAAGGTACGCGGACAGGAAGTTTCTATCATGCTTGACCTGGAAGTTCCTGAAGATGAACTGATGACTCGTCTGATTAAACGCGGACAGGAGTCTGGGCGTGCCGACGACAATGAAGAAACTATCAAGAAGCGTCTGGTGGTATACCACTCTCAGACTGCTCCGTTGATTGACTGGTACAAGAATGACGGTAAATATTGCCATATCCAGGGATTGGGTACTATGGACGGTATCTTCGCTGATATTTGTGCGGCTATTGATAAACTTTAAATAATAAAAAACTGGCGGGCCGGTGACGGTCTGCCAGTTCTTAAACTTGAACTTATGGCTGAATCGAATTTTGTTGATTATGTAAAAATCTACTGCCGCTCCGGAAAGGGAGGCCGTGGCTCGGTGCACATGCGCCGTGAGAAATATATGCCCAACGGAGGTCCGGACGGTGGCGACGGTGGTAGAGGAGGTCATGTGATTTTGCGGGGAAACCGCAATTACTGGACATTGCTGCACCTGAAGTACGACCGCCATGTGTTTGCAGAACACGGAGGTAACGGTTCGAAAAACAAAAGTTTCGGAAAGGACGGGGCAGATAAAGTCATAGAAGTGCCTTGTGGAACGGTAGTATATAATGCCGAAACAGGGGAATATGTGTGCGACGTAACGGAGCACGGACAGGAAGTCATCTTGCTGAAAGGCGGACGTGGTGGATTAGGAAACTGGCATTTTCGTACAGCTACCCGCCAGGCACCTCGTTTTGCTCAGCCGGGGGAACCCATGCAGGAGATGATGGTGATTTTGGAATTGAAATTATTGGCAGATGTAGGTCTGGTAGGTTTTCCGAATGCGGGAAAATCCACTCTGCTTTCTTCTGTTTCAGCAGCGCGTCCGAAGATTGCCAATTATCCTTTTACTACACTGGAGCCAAATTTAGGAATTGTCTCTTATCACGAAGGAAAATCTTTCGTAATGGCAGATATTCCGGGTATTATCGAGGGCGCTAGTGAAGGGAAAGGTCTGGGACTGCGGTTCTTGCGTCACATTGAACGCAACTCATTGCTGTTGTTTATGGTGCCGGGCGATACGGATGACATACGCAAAGAGTATGAGATTCTGTTGAACGAGCTGGCTACCTTTAATCCGGAGATGCTGGACAAGCAGCGGGTGTTGGCCGTTACGAAGTGTGACATGCTGGACGAAGAGCTGATACAGATGCTGGAACCTACATTACCTGAAGATATACCTCATGTCTTTATTTCTGCGGTGTCTGGAATGGGCATTCAGCAGTTGAAAGATTTGCTCTGGACCGAATTGAATAAAGACAGTAACCAGTTGGAAGCAGTACGTCGGGAAGCCATCGTACATCGTCCGAAAGATATGACCAAGCTTCGCAAGGAGCTGGAAGACATGGGTGAAGACGAAGACTTTGACTATGAATATGAGGATGTGGATGAGGAAGATGACTTTGACTACGAGTACGAAGAGGAAGACTGGGAGGACGAAACACAAAAGTAATGAATAAGTTGACGGATGATAAAAAGATGTTGGTGTACGGCCCGAAAAGTTTGCACACCGACATTTTTTGTTTCTCTACTACACGTTACGGTGGTTACAGTGAAGGTAATTATGCTTCATTTAACTGTAATCATTACTGCGGTGATGAGCCGGATAAGGTGGAACTGAACCGAGAACTGCTGTGTTCGTTGTTGCCAGTGCGTCCCCGGATGCTGGTTGTGCCTCACCAGACACATGATACGGTGGTGAAGGTCGTGGATGAGGGTTTTTGCCGGCTTTCTTCAGAGGAACGAATAAAGCAATTGGAGGGAGTGGATGCACTGGTCAGCGATATGCAGCAGGTTTGTCTTTGTATTTCTACCGCTGATTGTATCCCGGTACTTTGTTACGATACGAAGCAGAGAGTGATTGCAGCAATACATGCTGGGTGGCGAGGGACAATAAAGCGAATCGTAGAAAAAACATTGGATAAGATGGCTGGGTTTTATGGCACGAAGGCAGAAGATGTACAGGCTTATATCGGGCCAGGTATTTCTCTGGATGCTTTTGAAGTGGGGGATGAGGTGTATGAGGCCTTTGAAAAGGCCGGGTTTGATATGCCTTGTATTGCCCGCAGGAATCAAAAGTGGCACATCGATCTTTGGGAAGCTAATCGGCTGCAGTTGCTTTCTAAAGGAGTAAAGATGGAAAATGTGGAAGTAGCAGGGATTTGTACCTATCAAAATTATACGGATTTTTTCTCGGCACGTCGGCTGGGTATTCACTCAGGACGTATCTTGTCGGGAATTATGCGGATGTAAAACCATTTAAGAAAATAGCAAAATGGATTTGAAAATTGAAGTTTCAGAGGAATTACGGCAGACTTGGCCGCAGTTTCGGGGAGCAGCCGTATTTGCAACAGTAAAGAATTCTCCATACAATGGAGAGCTGTGGAAGCGTATCGACGAGTTTACGGAACTCTATCGCCAGAAATATACCATTGATTCAATCAAAGAGATGCCTGCCATTCAGGCTACTCGTCAGGCCTATAAAAAATGCGGGAAGGATCCCAGTCGTTACCGCCCTTCTTCAGAGGCCTTGTGCCGGCGCTTGTTGAGAGGGCTTTCACTTTATCAGATAGATACACTGGTTGATTTGATTAATCTAGCATCGATTAATAGCGGACATTCCATTGGCGGTTTTGACCGGGATAAAATTCAAGGAGACAAGTTGGTATTAGGTATCGGAAAGGCAGGTGAGCCTTATGAAGGTATTGGCCGCGGAGAACTGAATATTGAAGGAATGCCGGTGTACCGCGATGCTGTGGGAGGTGTAGGCACACCGACAAGCGACAATGAGCGGACAAAAATCTCATCGGAAACAACTCATCTGCTGGCTATCATGAATGCATATAGTGGTAGTGAGAACTTGGAGGAAGACGTGAACTATATGGTAAACCTGCTGAAAGAATTTGCAGATGCCCGGGAGGTAGAACTTTATTATTTTGAGTAGTATGAACCGTTCGATATTAATAATAGGGTGGTTATTTCTTTGTATGGGAAATATGTTGGCTGGGAAACCGAGAAAAGCGGAATTTACGGATATGGAGTGTAGTCATGTCCGGGTACAGACACCAGGATTATTCTCAAAAGGAAATAGTGTAGAAATACATCTGGAGTGTCTGGCCGATTCGCAGTTTTGCTTTCCGCTTCCAGGAGGAAAAGTAATTTCTGCGTATGGAAGCCGCGGCGGACATTCGGGTGCGGACATTAAGACCAAAGCCAATGATTCCATACTTTGTGTATTGGATGGAGTAGTACGCATGGCTAAAAATTACGGTGGATATGGAAAAGTAATCGTTGTACGGCATTTTAACGGGCTGGAGACCGTGTACAGTCATAATTCCCAAAACTTTGTGATGTCTGGTGATTCTGTAAAGGCCGGACAGGTGATTGCATTGACCGGACGTTCCGGACGAGCTACAACTGAACATTTGCATTTCGAGCTCAGAGCCAACGGGCAGCATTTTAGTCCCGGATTATTATTTGATATGTCTACCCGTACTCCTTTGAAGCGTACGCTGGTGTGTGAGAAAGCTGGAAGACACGTGAAATTATACCCTAAAAAATGAAAGTATATGGATATTGAAAAAATATTGACAGAAGGAATCGTATTCAGAGGTGGAAAATCCTCGGATGGAAAGAAGAAAGAAGAGAAAGTAAAGACGAAAGCTAAAAAAAAGACGTATATTACAGGACTCCATGGTTCCGGTTCTGCTAAGATGAAGGCGGAATACCGCCGTCGAAGGGCAAACAGACATAAACAGGGCTAAACTAACTTATGGTAAGTTGTAATAATAATTGTATAACTAAAAAAGAAGATTATGAAAAAGTTATTTTTACTTGTTGTGATTGTAATGGCTGCCATCTCAGCCAGTGCACAGGAAGGTATTTATCTGGGTGGTGGTATCAGTTTGTGGAGAAACAATGATGTAGATAAAACATCTTTCTCTATTACACCGGATGTAGGATACAACCTGAGTAAACAATGGGCTGTAGGGGTGGAACTGGCTTATGCCCATAACGGTTATGATGAAGGTTATAAAGTCAGTACTAATGCATTTGCTTTGGCTCCGTATGCACGTTATTCATTTTATGAAAACAAGGTTGTACGTTTGTTTGTAGATATGGGATTTGGATTTTCTACCTATAAAGCAAAACATGCAGATTCTGTAAATGGTTTTGAAATCGGTTTGAAACCGGGACTGGCCTTGAAACTGAATGACCACTTCAGCTTTATTACCAAAGTAGGTTTTGCTGGATATCGTGACGATTACTATCGCGACATGAACGGAAATGGATTTGGCGTAAGTCTGGATACAGAGAATATTTCTATCGGTATCGACTATGAATTCTAATTAAGGACAGCTGATAAAATAATAGATAGGGAGCAAAAAGAGGTGGAAACTTCTTTTTTGCTCCCTTTTTATTTGTTTCTCCGCTTTAT